>NZ_JBBYGR010000081.1:0-43840 GCF_038405005.1 Xanthomonas sp. JL1
CAACGTGGTGTTGTCCAACCTAAAGCGTTCGCTGGACGGTGCCTAGCACGCCTTCAAATTCGCCAAATACGCCCAGCGCTACCTGGCAGAGACGATGTGGCGGTTCAACCGCCGTTTCGATCTGACCCGGCTGGTGCCCAGCTTGCTGGCCGCCGCAGCCGCCAGCAAGCCGTGGTCCGAGCGGGCCCTGCGTGATGTCACCATGTTCACCGCTGAAAGTGCGTGCTAATCAGGTGCGGATTTACAGGCTCAGAATCAGCGCTACGACGCCCAGCAGCGCGATCTGCGTCGGCGCGTCACGCTGCTTGACGCGCAGATGGATAACACTGCCGAGCAGATTCGCTTGCAACGCCAGCGCGCAGAGCGCGCGCTCCGGCTCTAAGAGCAGTGGGTGACTGCTGCAGAAAAGGGAATATTGACCAAGGTTCAATTATTGCAGCAGCAAGACATCGCGATTCAGAATCAGGGGCAACTCGAAGAGTTGCAGAAACATGCGTTGGACCTGCGTGTGGAGCACTCTCAACTTCAGTTGCAGCTGGAGCAAACGCCTGCAACCTTGGAAGCAAAGCGCAACGACATCGCCAGGCAGATCGCAGATGTCGCGCAATCCCTTTCGGAAACTGGAGCACGCCGTTCGGTCGTATTGCGTGCGCCAACCGATGGCATGGTCACGAACCTGCTGGTGCATGCAGGGCAACCGGTCGGTGCGCAACAGCCGCTGATCACCTTGTTATCCAAGGACATCGCGTTGCGCGCCGAGCTGTGGGTGCCTTCCAAGGCAGTTGGATTCGTAACATGCGGCGACCGCGTGCTTCTGCGCTATCAGTGCCTACAGCACGGCGGACCTCGCCGTGTTCATTGATCGTAACCTCATCATGTCGGGGAAGCCGCAGCGGTACGCAACGCAAAGCCGACGGCAGCTTGTTCAAGTTGGAGAGTCCTGCCGACCTACAACAGCGGCGGGCAGAGGTCGGGCTGCCTGAGCAAGAGAGTCGCGCTGGCGGGTCCGGATCCGAACACGATGCAGGTGCCACCATTAACGCGCGGGTCTGTCGGTGGTTTGTGGTTTGAACGGTGGGCTCACGCTTCGATCGGCATTCCTAACTTGCGTTGGCCATGCAGGGGACTGCCGAGCAACGGCGCGGCACCCAGCGTGCTGTGTCTAATCGGTCTACGCAGCATGGCGATGCGTTTTCGGCTGTGCTGATCGTGCGGACCGGCATCACCGAGCGGGCACCTGCGCGTATCCGTGCAACGGGTGATGGGCAGTGTTCTTCGTTGTCGTGGCAGCGCATATAGCAAGCGCCAACTGGTCTCCGCACTGCAGCAAATGATTTGCCGCCAGCGCATACATGTGAGGTCGTCGAGATGCGATTGCTCAGCGAATGCGCCAGGTCGCTGCGTGATTCAAGACCAACTGCCACTCTGTAGCGAGATGCTTATCACGCAACGCAGTCATCATCACGTTCCCCTATCGCAGCGATAGTAACTAACGACTTCTCACGCTTCGGCCTGCTGGCCATGATGCAGCCTCCTCAAACGAGCTGACGCCATGCGCCCTGGATCTCTCATGGTGCTAGCCCTGCTAGCCCCGACGTTGATCGCTCCGCCGGTCTTCGCCCAATCCGTTCTGACCCGCGACAATGGCGCCAAGGTCGGCGATAACCAGAATTCGCAGACGGCTGGCCCCAACGGCCCGACCCTGCTGCAAGACGTCCAGCTGATCCAGAAACTGCAACGCTTCGATCGCGAGCGCATTCCCGAGCGCGTGGTGCATGCGCGCGGCACTGGCGTCAAAGGCGAGTTCACCGCCACCGCCGATGTGTCCAAGCTGACCAAAGCAAAGGTCTTCAGCGCGGGCGAAAGAACGCCGGTCTTCGTGCGCTTTTCCTCGGTGGTGCACGGCAATCATTCGCCGGAAACGCTGCGCGACCCGCATGGTTTCGCCACCAAGTTCTATACCAGCGAAGGCAATTGGGATCTGGTCGGCAACAACTTCCCCACGTTCTTCATTCGCGATGCGATCAAGTTTCCCGACATGGTGCATGCGTTCAAGCCAGACCCGCGCACCAATCTGGATGACGATTCGCGCCGTTTCGATTTCTTCTCGCACGTGCCCGAAGCCACCCGCACGCTGACGCTGCTTTACTCCAATGAAGGTACCCCGGCCGGCTATCGCTTCATGGATGGCAATGGCGTGCATGCCTACAAGTTGGTCAATGCGCAGGGCGAAGTGCATTACGTCAAGTTCCACTGGAAGACCCTGCAGGGCATCAAGAATCTCGATCCCAAACAGGTTGCCGCCGTGCAGGCCAAGGACTACAGCCACCTGACCAACGATCTGGTCGCTGCGATCAAGAAGGGCGATTACCCGAAGTGGGACCTGTACGTGCAGGTGCTCAAGCCGGAAGACCTGGCCAAGTTCGATTTCGATCCGCTCGACGCCACCAAGATCTGGCCGGACGTGCCGGAGCAGAAGGTCGGCCAGATGGTGTTGAACAAGAACGTCGACAACTTCTTCCAGGAGACCGAGCAGGTGGCGATGGCGCCGGCCAATCTGGTGCCGGGTATCGAGCCGTCTGAAGACCGCCTCCTGCAGGGCCGTATCTTCTCTTATGCCGATACGCAGCTGTACCGCATCGGTGCCAATGGCCTGAGCCTGCCGGTCAACCGCCCGCGGGTAGCGGTCAACAACGGCAACCAGGATGGGCAGGGCAATATCGGGCAGACCACCAGCGGCGTGAACTACGAGCCGAGCCGTCTGCAGCCGCGTCCGCAAGACGCGTCTGCGCGTTATAGCGAGCTGCCGCTGTCGGGCACCACGCAGCAGGCCAAGATCACCCGCGAGCAGAACTTCAAGCAGGCCGGCGAGTTGTACCGCTCCTATAGCAAGAAGGATCGGGCCGATCTGGTGCAGAGTTTCGGCGAGTCGCTGGCCGACACCGACACCGAAAGCAAGCACCGGATGCTGTCGTTCCTGTACAAGGCCGACCCCGAGTACGGCAGCGGCGTTACGCGCGTGGCCAAGGGCGACCTGTCGCGCGTCAAGCAGCTGGCTTCCAGCCTGCAGGACTGATCCGCCCGACGACATCGCGGCCTGCGCCGCGATGTCGTCTTGAGTCCGGGAGATTCCCATGCGCACCCTCTTGTTTTTGATGCTTGGCAGCCTGTCTGCAGTTGCCAATGCTGCTTCGCCGGCATCCACTCCCGCCGCCAATGCAACGGCCACCGCCACACCCGAGCAGATCAAGCTGCAACTGCGTGCGTATTTCTTCGATGCCGCGCGTGAAGGTCGCCAAGACATGCTGGCCGAATTCATTCGCTCGCACTACGACCTCAATACCCGCGACGAGAAGGGCTATACCGCGTTGATCCTGGCCGCGTACCACGGCCAGCGCCCGGCGGTGGAGCAATTACTCAGCGCCGGCGCCGACCCCTGTGCGCAGGACAAGCGCGGCAACACCGCGCTGATGGGCGCCATCTTCAAGGGCGAGCTGGGCATCGCCAAGCGCCTGATGCAGGCCGGCTGTGCGCCGGACCAGCGCAACAACGCCGGGCAGACCGCGGCGATGTATGCAGCGCTGTTTCAACGTACCGACGTACTGAAGGATCTGGCCGCCAAGGGCGCTGACCTCAGCCTCAAGGACGGGCAGGGCAACGACGTGAGCAAACTGCAACGCGGCGAATTCACTACCGCCCCGGCGCGCTGAGCATGCTGCTCTTGCTTGCTGGTTAGGCCCGCGCGCGTCGTGCGCGTGTCATCGGCGTCCAAGCGCCTCGGTATTCGGCTGCATGTTGCAATATGCCTGCGCGAGACGCGTCTGGCCGCTGCTGCCCGCTGTGCGACATGTAGGCTGCCGCTTGAGAGCTCTTGTCAGACTCAACGCAACATTGGCAGACCCTGGTGCAACCTCCAGGTCTTCTGCAGGTTGCGCCATTGCCTGGCAGCGCATCCCCGACCCGGCTCCACATCGGCGGCTTTGTAGAGCCAGCGTCAGGACAGCCTGGTCCTGGCAAGCGCCTGGAAGCGCAACGCCAGGCCGGTGACCTGCACGTTGTTGCCTGAGCCTGGCGATGACTTCCAACCTTTGCCGTGATCTTCCACCTCGGCACCCCACTGCATCGCCCGGAAGAACTGCAACCGGCACAGCTCGGAAACCGCACCTGCGACACGCCACAAATCGCCTCGTGCAGGCCCGTCGGTTTTCCGCCACGACCGCATTGGAACGCTGGCGCGGGTGGTGATTTTTTTGCCGGTGCGTCAGGAGTTTTTCGACACACAAGGCCTTGTGCGCCAAGGCTTTGACAGAAAACTGAGTGCTTGCTGACTTGCTCGAAATTGCCTGAAAAAAGCGCAGAAAAACAGTTCAAGAAAGCGCCGGGAACGCCGATGCTGCAGCTATCGCATCGCACCTTGGAACCCGCGGACCATGAAGCTCGATCCTTCCATTCCTTTCCTGATGTCTCTGCTGGCCATGGTGCTGTGCACCGCCACTGCCGTTGTCGCGCTGGTGTTCGGCCAGGTGCACGTGCTGGCCAAGTCGTGGAGCTTCTACACGGTCTTGGGCACCGCCCTGATCGCGCTGGTCGCCTCGTACCACGCACTCGGCAAGCCGCTCAGCGCCGAAGAGCGTGTGGGTGTCCGTAACCCGTAAGGTCCGGGTTCGTCCGAGCGCAGCGGTCACCGCGGCACCGGACTTGGAAAGCTCCGCTCGTCACTGACGATGCAAGGCGTTCGCCGCAGAGGCGAACGCAGACAGGCACCGCGCATCCTGCAGCGCTGCCTCCCGTCCCCGCCCGCACTTGGCGAGCGAGGGGAACAAAAACAGCGTCAACGCGATCTTCGGCGCTATTGCCCTTCCCGACAGTAGAACGCATCCGTGATGCTGGCCGCCGAAGCGCCTCACCAGCGCCATCCGCAATTGCGCGTAATACGCGTAGCCGGCCAGCTGATGGGGGGGGCGATCACATGGCGCAACGAGTAGGCGATCCTGCAGCTAAATCCCAAAGCAGCCGCTCCGGCCTGCCACTGCGCACCGCCGCAGATTCATCGACGCCCGTGTAAGCTGTTGATCCTGCTTCGCATTCTACTGGCTGCTCGCTGCGGCCACTTCGTCGATGACCGCTTCCGCCGATCGCTACGCCGCCTCCCTGCGCCTGTCCGTCGCTCCGATGATGGACTGGACCGACCGTCATTGCCGGGTCTTCCACCGTCTGTTGGCGCCGTCGGCACGCCTGTACACCGAGATGGTGCACGCCAATGCGGTGATCCACGGCGATCGCGCGCGGCTGCTCGGCTTCGATGCGGTCGAACATCCGCTGGCGCTGCAGCTGGGCGGCAGTGATCCGGCCTTGCTAGCGCAGGCGGCGGCGATCGCGCAGGAGTGGGGATTTGATGAGATCAATCTCAATTGCGGGTGCCCGTCCGACCGCGTGCAGGCCGGGCGGTTCGGCGCCTGCCTGATGCGCGAGCCGGCACTGGTGGCCGAATGCGTCGCTGCCATGTGCACGGCCACCCACGTGCCGATCACGGTCAAATGCCGTCTTGGCGTGGACGACGATGACGATTACGCGCTATTCGCCCGCTTTGTCGACCAGGTGGTCGCGGCCGGCGCGGCGATGGTGGTGGTGCACGCCCGCAACGCCTGGCTCAAGGGCCTGTCGCCGAAGGAAAACCGCGAAGTGCCGCCGCTGCGTTACGACTGGGCCTACCGGCTCAATCAGGAGCGGCCCGGCCTGCCTGTGGTGCTCAACGGTGGCATCGTGGCCGTGGACGCCGCAATGGCGCATCTGCAGCATACCGATGGCGTCATGCTCGGCCGCGCGGCCTACCACGACCCCTACGTCCTGCATTGTCTGGACGCTGCCTTGAACCAGCGGCCCGAGCAACCGCGCGAGTCCCTGCTGCGCGCATTGCAGCCGTACGTGGCATCGCAGCTGGCGCAAGGTCTTGCCCTGAAGCATATGACGCGGCACGTGCTGGGCCTGTTCCATGGCCAGCCCGGCGGGCGGTCATTCCGGCAGGTCTTGAGTGAAGGCGCACATCGTCCGGGTGCCGGCTGGGAGTTGGTCGAACAGGCGCTGCAGCGCACCGATACGCGATCCTGGCGGGTGGTCGCCTAGTTGGCCCACCGCTTGCGTTCCTGAACGGGCTGCTGGGATATCGATGGTTTCGAGGGTTTCCAGCAACGGGCGCGTCCGCCACAGCCCACGCCCACCATGGCTTTGAGCACTGACGATATTCATTTCGCTGAATGCCGTTACCTCGAAGCTAAAAAAGTTCAGATCGGATTCACCCCGAAAAATCAAGAATTTGGCTCAATTCCGATGCTCGACCATCTGTAACGCATGGTCGATTTCACGAATTCTGAATGTTTCTGAACAACCCGCTAGGATTCGTTTGTGACCCGATTGCCCTGCCGCGCTCGCCAAATTGCTCTGGTTGCCCTCTCGGTGGCCATGGCCGCGCCGTTGGCCTGGGGCCAGGGCTACCCGATGGTGCAGAGCGGGCGCGAGACGTTGCCGCCGTCGGCACGCGGCAATAGCCGCACGCTGTCGGACACCATTCGGCATGTGCAACGGTCTACCGGTGGACAGATCCTTGGTGCCGAGCGCGTGCCGTTCGATGGCGTCAATCTCAACCGGGTCAAGTACATGAAAGACGGGCGCGTACACACCGTGTATGAGCCGGAGCAGACGCAGGCCGCGCCGCTGCAGAACTTGCCGCCGCCGGACGCGCCACCACGCGACGATAACCGCTGAACGTAGACAGTTCTACGTTCAGTCTTATAAATTCCCCGGCCACTGGCCGACAACGTAACTAGGAAGAGTGCATGCGTATCCTTTTGGTCGAAGACGAAGCTCCGCTGCGCGAAACCCTTGCGGCGCGTCTGAAGCGTGAAGGTTTTGCGGTTGACGCTGCACAGGACGGCGAAGAAGGCCTCTACATGGGCCGTGAAGTGCCGTTCGACGTTGGCATCATCGATCTTGGCTTGCCCAAGATGTCAGGCATGGAGCTGATCAAGGCCCTGCGCGATGAAGGCAAGAAATTTCCGGTGCTGATCCTGACCGCGCGTTCGAGCTGGCAGGACAAGGTCGAAGGCCTCAAGCAGGGCGCCGACGATTACTTGGTCAAGCCGTTCCATGTCGAAGAGCTGCTGGCGCGCGTCAACGCGTTGTTGCGACGTGCTGCTGGCTGGAGTAAGCCCACGCTGGAATGCGGTCCGGTCGCGCTGGATCTGGCAGCACAGACGGTGAGCGTCAACGGCGCCAACGTGGATCTGACCAGCTACGAGTACAAGGTGCTTGAATACTTGATGATGCATGCCGGCGAATTGGTCTCCAAGGCCGACCTCACCGAGCACATCTACCAGCAGGATTTCGACCGCGATTCGAACGTGCTGGAAGTGTTCATCGGTCGTCTGCGCAAGAAGCTCGATCCCGATGGTGAGCTCAAGCCGATCGAAACCGTCCGTGGTCGCGGCTACCGCTTCGCCATTCCGCGTACCGAAGGCTGAGTCCGCGCGTCAACGAACGGGAAGACCACGTGCCGGGCCGCTCCAAGTGGTATAGACGCTGGCGGCCGCGCTCGTTGCAGGCCCGCCAGCTGCTGGCCGCCAGCCTCAGTCTGGTGGCCTTCCTGGCGCTGGCGGGTTACGCGCTGGATGTGGCGTTTGCCGACACCGCCGAAAAGAATCTGCGCGAGCGGCTGAAGAACTACGCTTCCGCGTATGCGGCCAATATCGATTTCGTACGCGACGGCTCGCTGTACATCGGCGGGCAACCGCCCGACCCGCGTTTCGATGTGCCTGGCGGCGGGCTCTATGTCGAAGTTGTACGTCCCGACGAAAGCTGGACCTCGATGTCGGCCGAAGGCCCGAATATTCCGCACGGCCGCATGCTGGAGCCGCGCCAGGAAGAGTTCATCGGCCCGCTGGAAATGACCCAGATCGACGGCAGCCTGGGCCAGCTGTATCGCTACGGCCTGGGCGTGAGTTATGTCGAACGCGAACACGGTGGCGAGATTCCGTACACCATCTATGTGATGGAAGATGCGCGCTCGATGGGCGCGCAGCTGCGCGTGTTCCGTGGTGCGGTGTGGTTCTACCTCGGTAGCGCTGGCGTGGTGTTGCTGGTGTTGCAGGCCTTCATTCTGCAATGGAGCCTGCGTCCGCTGCGGCGGGTCATCAACGAGCTGACCAAGGTGCAGCGCGGCGAGATCCAGCGCATGAGCGAGCAGCATCCGCGCGAGCTGGAGCCGCTGACCGACAGCATCAATGCCTTTATCGAGAGCGAGCGCGACAACCTGGAGCGCCAGCGCAATACGCTGGCCGATCTGGCGCATAGCCTCAAGACACCCATCGCCGTCTTGCGCACGCAATTGGATAGCGGCGCGTCCGAGCGCGATCTGCATGAAGAAATGGATGTGCAGCTGCGCCGCATGAACGATCTGGTGTCTTACCAGCTGGCACGCGCCGCTTCCAGCGGGCACAAGTTATTCGCCGCGCCTTTGCCGATCGAGCCGACCGCCGAAGAAATCGTGCGTGGTCTGGAGAAGGTGTATTCGGTCAAGGGCGTGCTGTGCGAGTTCGATATTTCCCCCGAAGCGCGCTTTCACGGTGAGCCGGGCGATTTGCAGGAGCTGCTCGGCAATTTGCTGGAAAACGGCTTCAAGTGGGCGCTTAGCCGCGTGCTGTTGACCGCACAACCGGGACCCACGACCGGTAGCCGTCGTGCCGGGTTGATCCTGTCGGTGGAAGACGACGGCCCCGGCATCGCGCCGGAAGACGTGGCCAAGATCCTGCAGCGCGGTGTGCGTGGCGATGAGCGCGTGCAAGGGCACGGTATCGGCATGTCGATCGTGCAGGATCTGATCAAGGCCTACCGCGGCGAGTTGCAGGTGGTGCGCTCGCAGGAACTGGGCGGCGCCCGCTTCGACGTGACCATGCCGCCGGGATTGTGACCAGCGGGAGTGGCCCGATAAACACCTGGTCAATGTCCACAGGCCTTCCGACAACCGTTTAACCCCGCATGCGTTGGCTTGCCCATACTGGGTCGGTACGTCGTTGCGATGGAGGGCCGCATGTTCGAGCGAGTGAGTCAGGCAGGGTGCATGGAAACGCGTGTGGTACGCGCGCAGCAATGGCGAGGACGGCGAGCGCTGCCGCTGTTGATCGGCAGCGTCTGGGTGCTCAATTGCACGGCCGCCGAAGCGCCGCTCACATCAACACAGACACGCTGGCTGCAACGCGCCACCTACGGTGTGGACGCCAACAGCGCGACGCAACTGACACAGCTAGGCCCCAAACGCTTCGGTGCGCTGTTATTGCAGCCCAGCGACGACGCGGCGTTGCCGGCGCCGGTACGCGTGCAGCTGCAGCGCTTCGATGGGCTGCATACCACTCTGGTGGATTTGCTGACCCAATACGAGGCCGACAAGGTCCGCCTGCAGGCCATGCCCGATGGCGATGAGAAGGTTGCCCTGAAGAAGGACTGGCAGGCGCGCGGCGGGCAGATGTTGGTGCAGGCGCGCCAGGCGCAATTGCTGCGCGCGGTGTACGCGCCGGATCAGCTGCGCGAGCAACTGGTGTGGTTCTGGCTTAATCATTTCAGCGTGTATGCCGACAAGGCGCGGGTGAAATGGATGGCCGCCGACTACATGGAAAACGCGATTCGCCCCAATGCCACCGGCAAGTTTGTCGACTTGGTGATGGCCACGCTGGAAAGCCCGGCGATGCTGGAATACTTGGACAATGCCAAGAGCGCCAAGGGCAAGGTCAACGAAAACTACGCACGCGAGTTGATGGAACTGCACACGCTGGGGGTGCATGGCGGCTACAGCCAGCAGGACGTGCAGCAGCTGGCGCTGATCCTCACCGGCGCAGGCTTGGTGCCGATCAAGGCCAACGGCGCGCCGCCGTTGCCAGCTGCAGCACCAGGGCAGACGCAGGTCGTGCGCAAAGGCTTGTTCGAATTCAATCCGGCGCGACATCAACCTGGCGACAAGATGCTGCTTGGTCAGCGCATCGCTGGAGGTGGTCTGGATGAGATCGAGCGCGCCGTGCAGCTGTTGGTACGGCAGCCAGCCTGCGCGCACTTCATTTCGCAACGCCTGGCCGAGTATTTCGTCAGCGACACGCCCCCCGCTGCGCTGGTGACGCGCATGGCCAACACCTTCCAACGCAGTGATGGCGATATCGCCCAGGTGATGCAGACCATGCTGGCGTCGCCGGAGTTTGCGCAGGCGCAACCGCGCAAGTTCAAGGACCCGAACCGATTCGTGGTGTCGGCGATGCGAGTGGCGTATGAGGATCAACCGGTGATCAATGCCGCGCCGATGGCCAGTTGGGTGCAGCAACTGGGCGAGCCGTTGTTTGGGCGTATCACGCCCGATGGCTGGTCGCTGCAGTCGCAGGCCTGGACCAGCTCCGGGCAATTGGCGCGCCGGTTCGAGGTGGCGCGCTCAATCGGCGGCGGACCGAAGCAACTGTTTCGTCTGGATGGTGATAACGACACGCCGATTCCGGCGGTGACGCGCATCGACACGCGGCCTGCGTACCGGTGGCTGGCGCCCTCGCTGTCCGCCGCCACACAGCAGGCGCTGGACCAGGCGCGCTCGCCTGCCGAATGGAATGGATTCTTGCTGTCGTCGCCTGATTTCAACTATCGCTGACGCAATGACACCGATTCGGATCCGCTGATGCAACGTCAACGATTCAACGCTTGCAGATTCAAAACGACCGATCCAACGATCCAACGAATGCCAAGCGGCCATCGCCGCGGGAGTACGCCATGCAACGACGTCAATTTCTGCTTGCCTCTGCAGCCGCAGCAAGCATGCCGTGGGCCGGTCGTTTGTTCGCTGCGCCACGCGATAGCGCGCGCATGCTGGTGGTGTTTCTGCGGGGTGGCTACGACAGCAATAATCTGCTGGTGCCGCATGGCAGCGATTTTTATTACCACTCGCGGCCGAGCCTGGCGATTGCACGACCGGATCCGGCCAATCCAAACAGTGCTGTCGCACTGAATGCGCAGTGGGGCCTGAACCCGGTGATGCGCGATGCTTTGCTGCCGTTTTGGGAACGCAAGCAACTGGCCTTCGTGCCGTTCGCTGGCACCGACGATCTGTCGCGCAGTCATTTCGAAACCCAGGACGATATCGAATCCGGCCAGGCGGGCAAGCACCGCGATTACCGTTCCGGATTCATGGCGCGCCTGTCGGGCGTGTTGAGTGGAGTGTCGGCGATCGCGTTCACTGATTCGCTGCCTCTGACCTTTCAAGGCGGCAGCGATTTACCCAATGTGTCGTTGCGGAGCATCGGCAAAGATGGACTGGACGCGCGGCAGGCGCAGATCCTGTCGCAGATGTACGACAGCACGCCGCTGGCTGCCGCCGCGCGCGACGGCTTGGCGCTGCGTCAGCAGGTCACCGTGCAGTTGCGCGACGAGATGGAGCAGGCCGCCCGTGGCGCCGCCAGCGCCCGTACCTTTGCCGATGAAACCCGGCGCATGGCGACCTGGATGCGCGAGCGCTATCGCCTGGGATTCGTCGATGTCGGTGGCTGGGACACGCATGCCAATCAAGGCAGCGTGGCAGGTGGCCTGGCAAATAACCTGCGCAATCTCGGCGAAGGGCTGGCCGCGTATGCCGATGCGCTGGGGCCGGCGTGGAACGACACCGTGGTGGTGGTGATCTCCGAGTTCGGCCGCACCTTTCGCGAGAACGGCAGCAAGGGCACCGATCACGGCCATGGCACCACGTACTGGGTGCTGGGCGGAGGTGTGCACGGCGGCCGCATCGCTGGCGAGCAGGTGGCGGTCGAACAGGCGCAGCTGCTGCAGAACCGCGATTACCCGGTGCTCAACAATTACCGCAGCCTGTTCGGCGGGGTGCTGACTCGCATGTGGGGCCTGTCGCCAGCGCAAGTGGAACGGGTTTTTCCGGGCGCCACACCACGCGATCTTGGATTGGTCTGAAGTTGGAGAGCGACCAAGCGCAAGAAAGAACATGTGCGGGGGATGACGGCGGATTCGCTTCAATGCATCGGCAGTGCTTCAAGCGGCGGCTGCGCAGTCGTTTTGTCAGCCGCGCTGAAGCGACAACCACGCCGTCCAGTGACGCAGCACACTCAGCGCTGCACTGACGCCGCAAACGGCGAGGGTCCGTAAAAACGTTCCAAGTGTGCAGCAACCTGCGGCATCGCACGTGCAAGCAGGTGCGGTGCGGAGAAGTGATATTCGCTGACCACCGCGAAGAATTCTTCCGGTGCTTCGGCGGCATATGGGTCGATCTCGGTGTCTTCGCCGGCATCGACGCGTTGGCAAAAAAGATCGTAGGCATGCTGGAAATCACGTGCCCAGGTGCGTTGCGCGGAGCGTGGTAATGGCGGGCTGCCGTCGAGCGCGCCATCCAGTGCATCGAGCTTGTGCGTCATCTCGTGCACGATCACGTTGAAGCCTGCCTGCGGGTCATCCAGATCGGCCTGCACATCCGCCCAGCTGACGATCAACGGACCTTGCTCCCAGGCTTCGCCGATCAGGGTGTCGTCCCATGCGTGCATCACTCCGGCTGCATCCATGTGCGTGCGCTGCACGCGGAACGCATCCGGATACACGATCAATTGCGACCAGCCGCGCCAACCGGCGGCGCCGATTTCCAACAGCGGCAGGCAGCAGGTCGCAGCCAGCATGAGCGCATCGCTTGGTTGCAGCTGCAGCCCGTCGACAGGCGAAATGGTTTTTTGATGCAGGAATTGCGCGGTCAATGCGCGCAGACGTTGCCGCCGCGGCAGATCGAGCGCTGCGACCCATGCGCACCTGCTACACAGCGGTTGCCAAAGCGCATCAGCGATATCGGGAGGCGGCCGGCGCAGCTAGCGCGTCAACCACTGGATCAGCGGAACATGCCCGGCAGGAAACTGTGCCAACGCGGCATCGTGCGTATGTGTGGGACTAACGAATCGCCATCGCTGCCACCACCACTGGTGGACGGCGCGGCTTTGTGCGGGGTGGTACGCGCCGGTGCCGGCTCGGGGGCCGGCGTTCTGCAGCGTGCGGCCGAGTTGGTGCTGACGCAGCTGTCATGATCGCCGTCGACCAGTTGGTCCGAAGCCAGGGCGGCAAGCGGAGCCAACAGCATGAGCAGGCAGACCGTGATTCGGCGCATCGTCCACATCCAGGGCAAGCGGCGTGAGGCACCGATCATAACGCGCTTTTCACTCCCTCACGCAAGCCGCGCTGGGCGCCCGGGAGGGCTTGGCGCATACTTTGGCTGATAGATTCGGGGACTTCAGGCGTGTGATGCACTTTGAGATAAGAGGCGCCGGCGGCCAGCCTTGCGGCGCGGACGCCGCGGGGCATTGGTCCGACGCGCGTGATGACCAGCCACGGCATGCCCCCCGTGTGCTGCCGGCCACCAACCCGACGCCGCGCTTCGTGTGGCGCGCCGATGCAGCGGCACGCGCGTTGCCCTGGCGACCAATCAAGCATGCAGGGTGCGCCTCTTCTACACATGCCGCCGCCCGCGCATTTGTCCGCTCATGCCTTCTCGCGCACCGCAGCCGTGGATGATCGCGCCTTGCTGGCCAAACTCGCCAGTGGCAGGCTGTCCGGCGATGCGCTGGCACGCGATGCCGGCTTGACCCGTGCGGCGGTGTGGAAGCGCATCCAGAATCTGCGTGCGGCCGGGGTCGACATCGAAGGGCGAGCCGGCGACGGTTACCGCCTGGCCACGCCCTTGGACCTGCTGGATGCGGCGTGCATTCGCGCCGGCATGGCACCGGATGCGGCCGCTGGCCTCGCTGCGCTGGACGTGGCCTGGACGCTGGAATCCAGCAACACCACCTTGCTGGCGCAGTCGGCGCCCGAACAGGGCGTGGCAGTGCTGCTGGCCGAGCGCCAGACCGGTGGCCGCGGTCGGCGCGGTCGGCAATGGACCTCGCCGCTGGGCGCGCATATCTACTTGTCGGCGTCGCGCCGTTTCAGTGGCGGGCTGGGCCAGTTGGCCGGGCTCAGCCTGGCCGTGGGCGTGGCAGTGGCCGAAGCCCTGCGTGGTTGCGGGTTTGCCGATGTCGGTCTGAAATGGCCCAACGATCTGCTGGCACGCGAGCGCAAGTTGGGCGGCCTGTTGATCGAGGGCGGCGGCGAGATGACCGGCAACGCGCGTGCGGTGATCGGGCTGGGCTTGAACGTGCACATGCCGGCGGCGGCAGCGGCCAGCATCGACCAGCCGTGGATCGATCTGGATACCTTGGCCGGCCGACCGGTGTCACGCGACCAAGTGGTGGCGGCGGTGCTGTCCGCTTTGCTGCCGGCGCTGGATCTGTTCGAGGCGCAGGGGCTGGTGCCGTTCCTGGGGCGCTATGCAGACCTGGACGTCCTGAGCGGGCGTGCGGTGCAGGTCGAAGAGGCCGGCACCCGACATCGTGGCGTTGCGCTCGGCCTGGCGGCCGACGGCGCGTTGCGGGTGCGACTGGGCGACACGGTGCGTCTGTTCCACTGCGGAGAAGTGAGCGTGAGACCTGCATGAGCGAGTGGTTGTTCGACCTGGGAAATTCGCGGTTCAAGTACGCGCCGCTGCACGGCAACCGTGCCGGCCAAGTGCAGGCATGGGCACACGGCGCCGAGGCCATGGATGCGGCCGCGCTGGCGGCGCTGCCGTCCGGGCAGATCGCGCACGTTGCCAGCGTGGCCGCACCGGCATTGACGCAGCGCATGATCGCCTGCCTGCAGGAGCGCTTTACGCAGGTGCGCATCGTGCGGACCGCCGCCGAGTGCGCCGGTATCCGTATTGCTTATGCCGATCCCAGCCGCTTCGGTGTGGACCGCTTTTTGGCGCTGCTGGGTGCGCGGGGCGACGCGCCGGTGCTGGTGGCCGGCGTGGGCACCGCACTGACCATCGACGTGCTGGGCGCCGATGGCCTGCATCATGGCGGCTGCATCGCCGCCTCGCCAACCACCATGCGCGAAGCGCTGCATGCGCGCGCGGTGCAGCTGCCGGCCAGCGGCGGCGATTACGTCGAGCTGGCCATCGACACCGACGATGCCTTGACCTCCGGCTGCGACGGCGCGGCGGTGGCGCTGATCGAGCGCAGCTTGCAGCACGCGCAACGCAGCCTGGGCGCGCCGGTGCGGCTGCTCGTCCATGGTGGTGGCGCGCCGCCGCTGCTACCGCTGCTGCCCGGTGCCACGTTCCGCGCCGCCTTGGTGCTGGACGGTCTGGCGACGTGGGCGACCGCTGCGGCATCCCCGTAGAATCGGCGCATGTATGTCCGCGCGCTCATCGTCGTTTTGATCGTCCTCAATGCCGGGGTGGCGTTGTGGTGGGCCTTGCAGCCACCGCCGGCACCGCCGCCAGCGCCGCCGCAACCGACAGGTGTCGCGCGGCTGGAGCTGCTGCCAACCCTGCCGGGTGTTGGCGGAGCGGCGCTGCCGGGTGCAGCGGCGGCGACCGGATCGGCGTCGGCGGCGGAGAGTGAGTCGACTGCATCGGCCACACCAGCCATACCAGCCACACCAGCATCAACGCCTGTATCCGCAGCGGTACCCGCCCCCACCCCGGCGGCAGTTGTCAGTACATCCACGTCCACGCCGGCATCGACGACATCAGCCAGCGCTGTCGCAGCGGAAACGCCGCATGCTGCAGCCGAGCCGTCGGTGACCACAAAAACTGCTGCAAAGCCTGCCGATAGCGTGGCTGCTACGGCGACAAAACCGTCGCCAACCACACCATCGCCTGCACCGGAGCGCTGCGCCAGCCTGGGGCCATTCGTGGCACGCGCCGATGCCGATGCGGCGCTGGCGCGTGTGCGTGGGCAGGCCAGTCGCGCCAGCGTGCGCGAGGACAAGGACGCTGGTGTCAGCACGTTTCGGGTGATGTTGCCCAACGTGGGCGACCGCGCGGCCGCGCAGGCGCTGGTCAAGCGCATTGCTGCGGCTGGGATGGGCGACTATTACGTGATTGCACAGGGCGAGGACAACACCGTGGCGCTGGGCCAGTACCAGAGCCGCGAGCGCGCCGAGCGGCGCCAGGCCAGCCTGGTCGGCGCAGGCTTCCCGGCGCAATTGGTGCCCAGCGGCAGCGGGCAATCGCGGTGGTGGATCGATGTGCGCAGCAGCGCGGCCACCAGCGCATTGCAAGGTGCTGCCGGTGCCGCGCGTCAGCGTTCGCTAGATTGCGCCGCGCTGCGCTAGAATGCGCATCGGCGCGCAATGCGCCTGCCTTCGCCGGCATAGCTCAGTTGGTAGAGCAACCGCCTTGTAAGCGGTAGGTCCCCAGTTCGAATCCGGGTGCCGGCACCATCTTCGATCCACGCGTCTGCGGCAATCTTGATTGGCTGTGCTGTCAGGGGGGGCACATGACACGGCGGCGTGCGCTGAACGGAATTGCACACGGACTCGTCGAGCACTTGCGTCAGTCGAAACAATGATGTGACTGGGTATGGGGTATCGGCCAGCTCTACCGTGAGGCTTTGGAGCGCCACGTATCGTCGGTGTCCATCGAGTTGCTCTGCAACAGTTCGTCTGCCGTTGGCTCTGTCGCTCAGGCCATCCAATTGCACTACACGCGCCGCTTGGAGCAGATGGCTCTAAATGCGGGCGTCTCACTCTCGCACGCGCAAGTCACTGTTGAATTCGGTGCCTTTGGGTCCGGCCCCGCAGACCGTGAGCACTCCTATGGCGATCCATTTCTGTGCACGGTCTCGTTGGTCGGTTCAAGTGGCCGCGCATACAAGGCAACACGCGCTGGGCGTTGTTCTCCGCACGACCCAAGAAGGGAAATCCGTTCGACGCGTGCGCGTGACCCCTCATAACTTGTTCAAGCCGTATGCGCTTTGCGGATCGGCCTAATTTCCGCGTTTTCTACCGTGCGCGGGATCTTTGGTTCAACCGGTTGCTACTCAGTCGGGTGCAGGTAAGTTACTTGCCAGTAGCGATTCGCCACGAGAGGTACGCTACTTTTGTCGCGCGACGCGACGCGACGCGCAGTACAGCACTCAGGCCGGGCGGCCGGCCGAGAGCAGTTCCAGCGCGGCCTTGCCGGTGTCTGCCGGCGCGCCGTCGCCGCTCAGTCGGTCGGCTAATGCGGCCACGATGATGGCGTGCGCCTGGCGCAGCACGCTGTCGGCGTCGGCGCTGGCATCCACCACGTGTTTGCCCGGCAATTCCAGCCCGGCAAAGATGGTGCGGCAGCGTTCCAGGTTGTCTTGGGTTTCGAAGTGATTGGGCGCATCGCCGCGCGCGCGGATACGGGCCAGGCCGGTGGGCGGGGGCAGGTCGAGCAGCAGCAGTACGTCCGGGCGCGGCGCGAAGGCGTTGAGTTCCAGTAGCTCGTCCAGCGGCAGGCCGGCAGCGCCCTGGTAGGCGACCATCGAGGGGAAGTAGCGGTCTAGGATCACGATGTCGCCACGTGCCAGCGCGGGCGCGATCAAGGTGTCCACATGTTCGTGGCGGTCGCGGATCAGCAGCTCGGCTTCTTCGTCCGCACTCAGGCGGCCGGTGGCGGCGGACTGGCGCAGTTTGGTGCCCCAGGGGCCGTTGGTCGGCTCCTTGCTCAGCACGACGCGCGCGCCAGCGGCTTCCAGCGTGGTGGTCAGGCGGCGGGCGAGGGTGGTCTTGCCGGCGCCGTCGATGCCTTCGATGGCGATCAGCAAGCCGCCGGGCTTCAGTTCAATTGTCATCGCGCTACTTTATCTGATCGTGACGATGGACCCTTAACCGGCAGCATCGCGATGGTGAGCATGCGTCCGCAGCGGACCCGCGCGATGGCGAAGCAGCAGCGACCGAGCCAGTTGCGGACGCAGACATGCGCCGCGAACCCTGCCGCAAGGTGATGGAGCAGCATGTGGCGAACACCGGCACGCCAGGGCTGGCAGGTCATGCGGCATATGCCGATGACTTATCGCCGGTATGTCCTGCGCGATGTCGGAAACGTCCCGATGTCCTGGTGTCTGACCACGCTGTATACTGAGTGAGTCAGACACGAGGCAGATTTGTACTACGACCGAGTCTTGTTTCTGGCTTCAAGGAAGACGGACGCGTCGCCGCAACCCTAGAGGCGGCATCCCCCGCGTGACGCCCTTTCAGGCACCGTCGTGACCGGATTCCTTGTCTTACTCACCGCGTCGACTGCATATGCACGCGTCACGCGCGCTGGCGATCAGCTGGTCGCCGAGGTGTAGCGATAGGACAGCAGCGACTTCACCAGGAAGGTGATCTGGGTGGCCGAGCGTGCATCCACCCGCATGACCGGGATGCGAAAGCCTTCGGCCACCAAGGCATCGCGAAATGGCGGCACCAGGAAAGCTTCGACTTCATCGGTCATGGTGATGCCCACCGCCAGGCTGGCGTCCGGGGCGATCTGCGTAAACTCACCCAACAGCGCCAGCGTGGCATTGAGCGTCTGCGGGTCGCGTGCGTTGGTCAGCACGATCACGCCCAACGCGCCGTCGCACACCAGCGGTCACATGAAATCCAGGTATTTCTGGCCAGGCACGCCGTAGACGTGCAGCAGCTCGCCGTCTTCCAGCTCGATCAAGCTGCAGTCCAGCGCGACGGTGGTGTAGGTCTTGTCGCCGTCCGCATCCTGGCTGAGCGGCATTTCGGTGTCGACTGGCTCCACATCGGAGATGGCACGCACTGCGGTGGTCTTGCCGGCGCCCATGCCGCCGACGAACACCAGCGTGTTGGCCGGAAGACTCATGATTGCGTCTGGAAGAGGGAAAGGCCGAACCGACGTGCGACCCATGAGAAGAACCGCGTGTTGCCGCTGTCCGGACGACGCTGCGTTGCAGGCACGGGACTCTCCGCAGTCTGGGCACGGCCGCTGGCGAGCGCGGCGGCGAACAGGCATTCCACCGTTTGCACCGGCAGCTTGCAGGCGCTGGCCAGCGCCTGCGGGCGCCACGGGCGCCACGGGCGCGCAGGCAGATGGGCGACGGCGAGCAATTGAGCCGGCGAACTGGTCTCTGCACTCAGCTCTGGCCACTGGCGCAGTTGCAGCGCATGGCTGGGTTCCACGGCCGGCAGCGCCGGGCGCAGATGTTCGGGCAGGGCAAAAAACAGCGCTTCGCATGAAAGACGTTGCGGTAGCGCGGTGGCAGCAAGGTCGGGCACGGCGTGCCAGCCCAAGCGGTCGAGCGTGGCGATCACCTCGGCCAGTGCGGCAAGCCGGCGACCGTCCACATCCAGGCTGGATTGCTCGGTAATGGCGCGCCCGTCGGCGGTGGAAAGCATCAACATGCCGATGCCCGGCTCGCGCTCGATGGTCTGCGCGACCGTATGCTCGATACGCTGTAGATTCTCAAAATGCAACGCCCGCGGGACCTCGCCCACAGCAGCCTTGACGACCTGGTTGACAGCGTTATTCGGCATGAAATCCCCCTGTTGCTTGATGGCCTGAGCGCGTGCATGCGTGGCGTGCTGCGCTGGCCGGCGCGCACCATACCCACCGGATCCGAGCAGGCTGTCACTCTCGCCCGTGTTGCTTCACCGGGCGGTCAGACAGACAGGATCGGCAACGTCGGGCGCGCCAAACAGTGTCCTGGTGTGTCGCGGTAGCGGCGCGACGAGGCAGATCTAACCTCGCGCTTCGTCGCACCGTTCATGGCACGGCCCATGCCGTGTTGCGCTGCTGCGCGTCACGGTGCGGGCGTACCACTAGAATGCTCGGTTTTATCGATACTGGAGCAATGCATGGCAACGCAGTACGTGCCGGTTTCCCTGATTGGCGTTCCCACCGACATCGGCGCCGGCCACCGCGGCGCGCGCATGGGACCGGAGGCGCTACGCATCGCCGGACTGCACGAGGCCCTGGTCGGCCGCGGTGTGGAGGTGCGCGACCTGGGCAACCTGGATGGCCCGCGCAATCCCTGGCAGGCACCGCAAGCCGGCTACCGGCATCTGGACGAAGTGGTGGCCTGGAACCAGGCGCTGATGGGCGCCAGCTACGCCGAACTGCGTGCCGGACGCATGCCGATCATGCTCGGTGGCGACCATTGCCTGGGCATCGGCTCCATCACCGCGGTGGCCAAGTACTGCCGCGAGCAGGGCCGGCCGTTGCGGGTGCTGTGGCTGGATGCGCACTCGGACTTCAACACCAGCGAGGTGACGCCCTCGGGCAATGTGCACGGCATGCCGGTGGCCTGTCTGTGCGGGCTGGGCCCGGAGACGCTGACCCATCTGGGCGGCAGTGCGCCGGCGCTGTTGCCCGAGCAGGTACGGCAGATCGGCATCCGCTCGGTGGACCCGGAGGAGAAGCGGCTGATCAAGCAGCACCGCATCGATGTCTACGACATGCGCTACATCGACGAAGCCGGCATGAAGCGCACCATGGAGGCCGCGTTGCAGGACATGAGTGCCGACACGCACCTGCATGTGAGCTTCGATGTGGACTTCCTCGACCCCAGCATCGCGCCGGGCGTGGGCACCACCGTGCCCGGTGGCCCCAACTACCGCGAGGCGCAGCTGGTGATGGAGATGATCGCCGACACCGGGCGCATGGGGTCGTTGGACATCGTCGAGCTCAACCCGGTGCTGGACAACCGCAACGCGACCGCCGAACTGGCGGTGGATCTGGTCGAAAGCCTGTTCGGCAAATCGACGCTGATGCGGGATTGATCCAGCGCTGAACGCGGCGCGCCACGTTCACATCAAATCCACGGCCGCGCAGTCAGATTTGGCGCCAAGCTAGGTGCGCTGGCACCGTTACACAACGAGGACGAGCGATGAAGCGACTGCTGACACTGATGGTGCTGGGCCTGTTTTCGGCCGGCGTGATGACGGGCTGCAACACCGTGGCTGGCGCTGGCAAGGACTTGCAGGGCGCGGGTGGGAAGGTCGAGAAAACGGCCGAAAAATGCAGCGATGGTAAGTGCTGATCCGTCACCACCTGAATTGTTCGATTTGCGGCAACGCGCCGCTTTATCCATGAGGAGTCTGTTATGAAGCGTGCAATTGTGCTGCTCGTGCTGTCCATGTTGTCGGTCGGTCTGCTGTCGGGCTGCAACACCGTCGCAGGTGCCGGCAAGGACGTGAAGGGCGCCGGCGAGAAGGTGGAAGACGCAGCGCGTAAGTAATCTGACGCCGCATGCAAACAAAAAACGGGCCGCAAGGTCCGTTTTTTTTTGTGCGCGATCGCGCCGTGCAAGGTGGCATCCGGATGCTGCGCCTGGCGCGGCCTACGCGTTGCAGACTGGCCGTGCGTCGGTAACCGTTCAGTGCCGTGATCAATCGTTTGACACCTGTTGATCAATCGCAAACACCGCTGTCGTCAGTCTGGCGACACGGTCAATCGAGGCCGTATCAAGCGGAGTCATCGCATGAACACTGACATCATTTCCGGCAAGTGGACCCAGTTGAAGGGCAAGGCCCAGGCAAAGTGGGGCGATCTCACCGACGACGATTTCAAGGTTGCCGAAGGCAATGCGCAATATCTGCAAGGCAAGTTGCAGGAACGTTATGGCTGGGACCGCGACCGTGCCCAGACCGAGGTGCGTGCGTTCGAGAAGTCGCTGCGCGACGACACCTGATGGCGCGTCATTCTGCCGCCCGACGGGGCGAGCAGATTGCAGACGACGGGCCGCCCAGTGCGGCCCGTTCTGCGTTTGTGCGTCTAAAACCTGCCTTCGACCAGGGGCCGGCAATGGCGGGCGTGCGGAACCGCTAAACTTGGGGGCTGATTCCCTGGCATTACGCAGATGACCACTCGTGTCCTTACCGGCATCACCACTTCCGGCACCCCGCATCTGGGAAATTACGTCGGCGCGATCCGCCCCGCCATCCAGGCCAGCGCGGGCGCCGATACCGAGAGCTTCTATTTTCTGGCTGACCTGCATAGCCTGATCAAGGCACAGGACCCGGCGCGCACGCAGCGCTCGACGCTGGAAATTGCCGCCACCTGGCTGGCCTGCGGTCTGGATCCGGACAAGGTGTGGTTCTACCGGCAGTCCGACGTGCCCGAGACTACCGAGTTGATGTGGCTGCTGACCTGCGTGGCCGGCAAGGGCATCCTCAATCGCGCGCATGCCTACAAGGCCGCGGTGGACAAGAACTGCGCCGACGGTGAGGACGAAGATGCCGGCGTCACCGCAGGCTTGTTCATGTATCCGGTGCTGATGGCGGCTGACATCCTGATCTTCAACGCGCACAAGGTGCCGGTGGGGCGCGATCAGATTCAGCACATCGAAATGGCACGCGATTTTGCGCAGCGCTTCAATCATGTCTATGGGCGCGAGTTTTTCACCTTGCCCGAAGGGGTGATCGACGAGCAGGTCTCTACCTTGCCGGGGCTGGACGGCCGCAAGATGAGCAAGAGCTACAGCAATACGATTCCGCTGTTTGCACCGCGCGAGGAGTTGCGCAAGCTGGTGTTTTCCATCCTCACCGATTCGCGTGCGCCGGGTGAGGCGAAGGACACGCAGGGGTCGGCCTTATTCCAGCTGTATCAGGCCTTCGCTGCGCCGCAGGAGTCTGCGGCATTTGCGCAGGCATTTGCCGACGGTATTAGCTGGGGCGATGCGAAGCAGCAGTTGTTCGACCGGATCGATCAGGACATTGCACCGCTGCGCGCACGCTACGAAGCATTGATGGCAGAGCCGGCCAAGATCGAAGCGATGCTGCGCGCTGGCGGCGCACGTCTGCGCGCACGCTACGCCACCCCGCTGCTGGCCGAGCTGCGCGATGCAGTAGGCCTGCGCGATCTGTCCCGTCAGGCTGGTGCAGCGGTGAGCGCGGTCGGCGAGAGGATCGCGCTGCCGGTATTCAAGCAATACCGTGAAAGCGATGGCCAGTTCTATTTCAAGTTGAACGACGGCGCAGGTACGTTGCTGTTGCAGAGCGATGGCTTCGCATCGCCACGCGATGCCGGGCAATTGATCGCACGGTTGAAACAGGCAGCGCAGGCGAGCGATTTGCAACTGCCGGGCGTGCATGCGCACATGGATGCGGACGTGATTCTTGCGGCGATGCACGCATTGCGCGAGGCATGATCGACATGACGCTGCAGGCGTCGCTGTTCGCCATGGCTAGCCGCATTCTGGGGTGCCTGTGGCGACATGCATCACAGCGACGCAATGCTTGGGCCTACACTGCAGTCTCTACAACCGCCGCGGGGTGCGAATGACAGTGACAGCCGAGTTCAACATCCACACCATCGATACCGGCTTTGGTGGTGTGCAATTCGATGCAGCGTATTTGATCGTCCAAGCGCAACGCGGCGCCTTGATCGATTGCGGCACCTCGCTGTCGGTGCCACAGATGCTGGCCGCGGTGCAGGCGGCCGGGTTGGCGCCGGCGCAGATAGAGTGGTTGATCCTGACCCATGTACATCTGGATCATGCCGGCGGTGCCGGGACCTTGTTGCAGCACCTGCCCAATGCGCAGGCGCTGGTGCATCCGCGCGGTGCACCGCATCTGATCGACCCCACACGGCTGATTGCCGGCGCCACCGCGGTGTATGGCGAGGCGGAAATGGCGCGCAGTTACGGTGTCATTGCGCCGGTGCCGGCCGAGCGCGTGGTCGAGGCGGTCGATGGGTACACGGTGATGCTGGGCGCGCGCGCGCTGCGCACGATCGATACCCCGGGGCATGCACGCCATCATCTGTGCGTGTGGGATGCGCGTAGCCGCAGCTGGTTTACCGGTGATACCTTCGGCCTGTCGTATCGGCAACTGGACAGTGCCCGGGGTGCCTTCATCCTGCCCACCTCGTCGCCGGTACAGTTCGAGCCCGAGGCGATGCTGCAGTCGATGACGCGCCTGATGGACGCCGCACCGGAGGCGATGTATCTCACCCATTACGGCCGTGTCACATCGCCGGCACCGTTGGCGCAGGCGCTAGGCGAGCAGATTCATGCGATGACCGAGATTGCGCTGGGTTGCGCGCAACGTCCGGACCGGCATCGCTGCATGGTGGCGGCGTTGACCGAATTGTATTTGGAACGCGCACGCCAGCATGGATGTCGGTTGGACGATGCGGCCGTGGAGCAACTGCTGGCAACGGATATCGAACTCAACGCGCAAGGGCTGGGGTTTTGGCTGGATCGTGCAGCGCGACCAAGTTAGCGCTCCGGGAGCGGCTGATATGTCCTCTCGACCGCTGTAGCGAATTGTCACGTCGTTTAAAGCCAGTCAGTCGAATGCGCGGTGCCCTCGCCGCTTGCAGGATACGCCGCAAGTACGTCCTTGTAGGCTCGATGGCGGCATTCATGCCGCCCACGGTCCCGCAAGCGGCGAAGACACCGCACCAGACAGTGCGCCGATGATCTTCTTCAACGCTCTGCGGTTGCCTGGCTTGAATTGGCAGGCGCATGGGGCACGCCGCTGCAACAACAATGTCGGTGGTGACCCGATTGCAGGTATGCACGTCGTGCATCTCGATGGTCGCCGTCCGCCCACCTGTGGCCCCTCAGCCATGCACGCAGTTCCCGCAATCTACTGCATTCTCGCGTCATGGTGCTCCTGCATTGGCTGCGCGCTTGTAAACTATGTGTCATCTACCTGTTGAAAGGGCTTGCCGTGAATCCGATGCGCATCCTGCTGTTGTCCGCCTGCCTGTTTGTGGGAGGTGTGGCGCAGGCCGCCAACGATCTGCCGGGCGGCGGCATCAATGCCGAGGCGTTGTCGCGGCATGTGCGCCTGCTGGCGTCGGACGAATTCGAAGGGCGCGCGCCGGCCAGTGCCGGTGAGCAGCGCACCGTGGATTACCTGGTGGAGCAGTTCAAGGCGGCCGGCCTGGAGCCAGGTGGCGAGCAAGGCGGTTGGACGCAGGCAGTGCCGCTGGTGCGCGCGCAGGTGGATGGCCCGGTGCGCGCAAGCGTGCGCGTCGGCGGCAAGACCCAAGCGCTGGTCAATGGCAACGATGTGATCTTGCAGAGCCTGCGGCCGCAGAAAGCGGTCGCGCTGAAGAATGCGCCGCTGGTGTTCGTCGGTTACGGCATCAGCGCACCCGAGCGGCAATGGGACGATTACAAAGGCGTGGATCTGCGCGGCAAGATTGCCGTGGTGCTGATCAACGATGCCGATTTCGAATCGCCGCAGCCGGGTGCATTCGACGGCAAGGCCGTGACGTACTACGGCCGTTGGACCTACAAGTACGAAGAGGCCGCGCGGCGCGGTGCGGCCGGTGTATTGATCGTGCACGAGACTGCGCCGGCGGCGTATGGCTGGGCCACGGTGCAGAGTTCGGGCATGTCGCCGTTGTTCGACATCGAACGCAGCGATGCCGACGCCCGCGCGCAGCATGTGCCGGTACGTGGCTGGATGCAGCGTGCGCTGGCGGTGTCGTTGTTCAAGCAGGCGGGCCTGGATTTCGAACAAGCGAAGGCACGTGCGCAGCAGCGCGATTTCGCGCCGGTGGCACTGGGCGATGCGACGTTGTCGGTGGATTTCAAGCTCAAGCGCGAGCGTGTGGTCACGCATAACGTGGTGGCCAAACTCACCGGCAGCCAGCACCCGGATGAGACGGTGATCTTCTCCGCGCACTGGGATGCGTTCGGTATCGGCAAGGCCGATGCCAGTGGCGAGACGATTCGGCGGGGTGCGGTGGATAACGCCACCGGCGTGGCCAGCGTGCTGGAACTGGCGCGTGTGTTCGCGGCCGGCCCCAAGCCGCAGCGCAGCCTGTATTTCATCGCGTTGACCGCCGAAGAAAAGGGCTTGCTTGGCGCCAATTACTACGCTGCGCATCCGCTGGCGCCGTTGGACAAGACCGTGGCCGTGCTCAATATGGAAATGTTCAGCCCGGATGGCCTGACCCGCGACATCGCTTCGTGGGGACGTGGACGGGTGTCGCTGGAAGGCGATCTGGAAGCCGCCGCCAAGGCGCGTGGACGCAGCTATTCGCCGGACCCGAATCTGGAGGCGGGCTTCTTCTACCGTGCCGATCATTTTGCGTTTGCGCGTATGGGCGTGCCGGCGATCACGGTTGGTCCGGGGCTGGACATGGTCAACGGCGGCATCACCGCGGGCAAGGCGCTGCGCGACACATATTTCGCCAATTGCTATCACCAGCCCTGCGACATTTGGACTCCGCAATGGGATGCCAGCGGCCATGCCGCCGATACCACGCTGGTCTACGACGTGGGCGTGGCGCTGGCCAACGGCCGGCAGTGGCCGAGCTGGCAGGATGGCTCGGAGTTCAAGGCGATCCGTGCCAAGAGCGATGCGGCGCGCAAATAAGAGCGGCTAACAACACCTAGCGAGCAGCGCTCAGGTGGGCGCGGACGTCGCGCTCAGAACCGGGGTGTGCGCGTGGTACATGCGGATTCCGAGCACCGGCCGCGCCCGCCTGGCGGTGAGCGCAGTCGTTTTGTTAGCCGCTCTAAGTGTGCAGGGCGTGCGTGGGCAGCGTGCCCCCGATCAAGGGGCCAAGACCAGCTAGCAACACGGCTGCGCTGATTGCCAGGCGGGCGTGCGGTACGTGCCACGCGTCCACTGCGAATCCTGCGTGCTGTCCACGCGCATCGGTGACTGCTCGCTACGCCAAGCGGACGCAGTCGGTGCTCGGTGTGGCCTTCGCTCACGCGTCCACTGCCGACCCTGTGCACTGTCCACGCGCATTGGACGGTTGCTCGCGACGTTGTGTTCGTCGCTCTCAGTGCGACTGCTGGTGTTGTGGTCAACGCTCTCGCATTGAACGCCTACGTATAGGCGTGCCCTACGACTTGCCGATGTTTGCGTTACGTGCCGCTGGCGGCACGCTTGTGCTGGGCGACGCTGCCGCACGGATAACGCTTGGCCAGTGCCTGGACGATCAGGTCAGGCGCGGCTTGCGCTTGGCGCGCGTCGGGCAGCGCGCCGATGTCGGCGATGATCGCCTGCAGGTCCGGCATGCCTGCCTTTCCTACCGGCATGCACCACTGGCTGCAGTAGCTGGCGCTGGCAACGCCCAGCAGATAGGCGCCAGCGCGGTTGGCCGACAGCATGACCTTGAGTTCGGCTTGCTCTGGCGCGGTGATTTCCGGCGCCAGCGATCCGTCCAGTCCCGCGTCGATCAGCTTGCTCCCGCTGAGCTCCCAAGGCTCGGGGGTGCGTGCTGCGGTGGTGGTGGACAGTGCGCTCAGGGCGGCCAGGGCCAACCAGAAAAGACGACGCTGCATATGCGCTCTCGGATGCGGGTTGGCGTGCACCATAGCGCGATAGACGGCTGCCGGTTGTGTGCGACGAGGGCGTGTGCATGTGCTCTAGAATTGAGGTTTCCGCTGTACTGCCCGGCACGATTCCGATGTCTTCCTCTCACGATGCTGCCGCGCCTGCGCGCAGCGGGTTAGTCGTTCTCGCCGTGTTGCTGGTCTACGTGGTGTGGGGCTCGACCTATCTGGCGATCCGCGTTGCGCTGGAAAGTGGTGCGCAGCCGCTGACGATGGTGTCCGGCATACGTTTCATCGTCGCCGGTAGCGTGCTCTACAGCGTGCTGCGCTGGCGCAGTGTGGCTGCGCCCACGCGCGCGCAATGGAAGAACGTGGCGCTGATGGGCGCGGCATTGTTGCTGCTGGGCAACGGTATGGTGGTGTCGGCCGGGCGCAGCGTGTCGTCCGGGCTGGCCGCCACGGCGGTGGCGACGGTGCCGTCGGTGCATTGCGCGGGCAGCATGCCAGCGGCGGCGAATGGTTGGGCATTGTGATCGGCTTTGTGGGCATGGTGTGGTTCAACGCCAGCACCCGTTTGACCGCGACGCCGGGTGGGTTGGTGTTGCTGCTGATCGCACCGATCGGCTGGGCGTTCGGCTCGGTGTGGTCGTGCGGACGCGATCTGCCGTCGCCGTTCATGACCGCCGCTGGACAGATGCTGTGCGGTGGCGTGCTGCTGGTCAGCACCGGCTTGCTGATCGGCGAGCGCCCACAGGCATGGCCGAGCCCGCAAGGCGTGTTGGCCGTGGCATACCGATGGGTGTTCGGCGCGATCGTGGCGTTCACCGCTTACGTGGGGTTGCTGCATCACGTGCGTCCGGCCTTGGCCGGCAGCTACGCCTACCCGGTGATTGCGGTGAGCCTGGGCGCCTGGCTGGGCCAGGAGCGCTTCCGCGCGCAGGACATCGCTGCGATGGCGGTGATCCTGGCGGGCGTGTTGGTAGTCATCTTCGCCAAGGCGCGGCGATGAGCACGGTCTCGCCACAGGAGGCGCGGCGCGGGCTACTGATCACCGCGTCCACCTTCGTGCTGTGGGGGCTGGTGCCGCTGTATTGGCATCTGCTCAAGGCGGTGCCGTCGCTGCAGATCATTGCCCACCGCATCGTGTGGAGCACGGTGCTGGTGGTGGTGTGGCTGCTGGCGAGCTTGGGCCTGCGCTGGTGGCGCAGCATTGCCGCGCAGCCGCGTGCATTGTGGATGCTGGCCGGCAGCAGCGTGGCGATCGCGTTCAACTGGGGCCTGTACATCTGGGCGATCAACGCCGGGCATGTCATCGAGGCCAGCCTGGGGTACTTCATCAATCCACTGCTGAGCGTCTTGCTGGGCGTGCTGGTGTTGAAAGAGCGCCTGCGTCGCATCCAGTGGGTGGCGGTGGTGTGCGCGGCAGTGGGCGTGCTGTGGCTGACCATCGTTGCCGGTGCGCCGCCGTGGATTGCGCTGGGGCTGGCGGTGTCGTTCGGTATTTACGGGCTGCTGCGCAAATTGGTGGCAGTGGATCCGGTGGCCGGGCTGGGCGTGGAAAGCGTGTATCTGTTCGTGCCGGCGTTGCTGCTGGCGGCCTGGGGCGAGCAGGGCCACGGCGGCGCGTTCCTGAGCGGCTGGAGCCTGCGCACCGATGCGATGCTGATCTTCGGTGGTGTGGTGACGGCGCTGCCGTTGATCGGCTTCGCTTACGGCGTGCGGCGCATTCCGCTGTCGTTGGTGGGCATCTTGCAATACATCGCGCCGAGCCTGCAGCTGCTGCTGGGCGTGTGGTTCTTCCACGAGCCGTTCGACCAAGGGCGCGCGATGGGCTTTGCCGCGATCTGGGTCGGCTTGCTGTTGTTCGTTGGAGACAGCGTACTGCGTTCGCGTCAGCCGGTGGCGGCGCGCTGAGTCAGCGCCACGCTGCATGCGATGCGTGTGGCGTGGAGCAGCGCGAAGGCTGCGCGTCAGCGTGCCGCGATTGCCGTGCTCAACTCTGCGGCACTGCCAGGGGGCTGGCGACGGCCAGCGTGGAAGCGGGCAGCGTTTGCGGCGCAGGGCAATGGCTGGGGTCTTCTTGCACCTGCGCCAGCCATTGATCGATCGGCCCGCCGAGCAGGTCAAGCCGCAGCGGCAGACTCAAATGGTTTTCGCCAGCGAGCTCGACGTAATGCGCACGCGCACTGGCCAAGGCGAGTGCGCGGCCATGGGTTACTGGAATGTGCTGATCGGCATCGCCATGCAACAGCAGCACGCAGCTGCGCGTGTCGGCCAGAGCGTGTGCGACATCGACATGGTCCAGATCCAACTTGAGCTGGGTATCGGCCGCTGCAATCACCGCGTCGATATTTTGGTCGGCATAGCGCCAGCGCGCATACGCGGCCACCGCCCGCCCGCGCCATCCGTGCGGTTGGCTGGAGAGCATGTGCGGCACCATGTCGCGAATGCCGCGCCCGGCATTGGCGAAGGATTCCATCGCCACCACGCCGGTCACGCGTGGGCCGAGTTTGTCGGCAGTGAACAGCGCGGTGGCCGCGCCGTAGGAAATACCGAACAGATACAGCGGCCCGCGGATTTCGCCGCGTGGCTGCAGTGCATCGATCACATCGATGACGTCATCGGATTCGCGCGTGCCGTAGCCGGACGGCCCGCCGCCGGAATGGCCGTGGTTACGCAGGTCGATGGTGACCACGCGATAGCCGGCCTGCGCGAGCTGCAGCGACCAGGGCAGCAGCGAATCGCCATCCATCATCCAACCATGCAGCACCACCACCGTGCCGCGTGGTGTCGGCGGCACAGCGGTCGGAACCTTGAAACTGAAATCCACATCCAGCGCATGCGCCGGGTCGTTGCGCTGACCCATGTAGCGGTACTGCATGGCGTACTGGCCGGGGTCGATCGCACGCCAGAAGATCGGCACGCCATCGCGCGTCAGCACATGCCCGCTGCGGTTGGGCACCGTGGCGATGGTGGCGGCGATGCGTTCTTCGTCCAGCAGCGGCGAGGTGCCACCGGGCGCAACCAGGCGCTCGCTGAGCGAGGTCGAAGGAGAGGAACAGCCGGCCAGCCACAGGCAGGCGCAGACCAGCAGAAGCAGGCGCGTCATCGCGATTGATCGATGGAACAAACGGCCGAGCAGACTACGGCCTGCCCGGCCCGCGCATCTACCGCATTGCGGTGACAGAACGATGACAGCCTGCCCTGTGTTCAGCTGCGGCAGCCAGATGCGCTGCCGCAGCTGTCACCACTCCCGACTCCCGAATCCCGGCGGGCCAATGGCCCGCCTACACCTCGCGCACGGTCGTGGCGATCAGCAAACGCGCTGCACGCACGCGCACGCCACGCCGACGGCGTTTGCGGCGGCGTTTGCGTAGATGCATGAATAACCGACCATCGCGCTTCTGGTCGGCGTCGATGTGCCGATAGATCCCTGCGTGACTGGCCAAGCCGGTGCGGCCGGCAATCTGTTCGGGACTGACGTCCTCCCTCAGCAGAACCTCGATCTGGCGGATGCGCTCGGCGTCGATGCGTGGACGCCGGCTGGCCTGCGTGCGCCGATGGGCGCTGATGCGCTGCGCGTGATCGGGCCGATACTGCACAGCGTGCTGGTTGCGACGCAGTTTGCGGCTGATCGTGCTGGGCGCACGTCAGAGTTGAAGCCACCTGTAGATAGGCGGCTCTAACGCACTGTTGCTGACGGACTCTGCCAATGAGCGAGCCCTGCTGTCCAGGGCAAGGCAAAGGGCTCGCTCAGTGCAAGCTGGGTCCGTGCTCCACCTGCGTGATCAAAGGCTCATGTGAAAGAGTCACCGCTCCCCAAGCGCCATGCTGGAAAACACGCCGTCGCGGCGCACCCAGGCATGGAACAGGGCTGCGCTCAGATGCCCCAGCACGGTGGCGAACAACAGATACGCCAGCCAGCCATGCGCGCTGCGCAGCCAGGCATACAGCGCAGGGTCGTGCGGTGCGATCGCCGGCAGGTTCGCGCCCGGCCACAGCACGATCGGGTAGCCGCCGGCCGACAACATCGCCCAGCCGATCAATGGCATGCCCAGCATCAATGCATACAGCAGCCAATGCGAGGCAATCGCGGCGGCCTTCTGCCACGCCGGCAGATCGGCCGGCAGCGGCGGTGGGCGATGGCGCAAGCGGTTGATCAAGCGCAGTACTGCCAGGATCAAAATCGCGATGCCCAGCGGGCGATGCAGATCGATCAACCACGGCCGTTGCGTCACCGAGGCCACCATGCCCACACCGACGAACAGCATGGTCAGGATCATCGCGGCCATCAGCCAATGCAATACGCGCGCAGGCAGATTGAAGTGGGTGCGTCTGCTCATTGGCGTGCTCCCTGGCCGGTGGCGGCGCTGCCTTGGCCGTCAGCGATCTCGCGCTCGCGGCGATTGAACGATTGCGAATACACCGACGAGCGTGCCGCCAGAATCGGGTCATTCGATGCGGCAAGGCCCTTGGGCAAGATCAACGGGTCGTAATTGAGATCGCGGCACGGGCCGGTGGCCTGCGGCTGCGCACGCTCGATCAAGAGCGTCCCGGCCACGATCTGCTTGCGGCTGTCCGGCCACGGCTGCGACGGGTCGTCCACCGCATCGCCGGGCTCGGCGATGGTCAGCACCATGTCCCAACGCAGCGGCCCCTGCGTCAGCCGCGCATCCAGATCGGTGGCGAGAAAATCGCCATCGGCCTGCTTGCGTTGTTCGGCGCTCAATTCCTTGAACGGCGTCTGCGGGCGCATCGACCAGCGGATGTAGCGTTCGCGTCCATCGCCGGCAATCGCGCGGAACGCGTTGACGCCGTTGTACTGCGTGTTGGCCCAGCTGTCCGACCACGGCGCGGTCTTGGCCCACTGCTGGAACTTTGCTGCCTCCGGATATTGCTTGCCGAACGCCGCCAGTTTTTCCGGGTCCGGCTTGCCGGTGGCCGGGTCTGGCTTGGAGGCCACATTGAGTGCCTGAAAGCCGGCCGGCGTGGCGACCACGAAGAACGGAAAACTGTTCATCGCCGTGCGCCATTGCTGCCCATCGTCGCTGCGCAACAGCAGCGCCATGCTGCGTACGCGCGCCTGCCCGTCGGGCCCGTGCGGGTCGCCGCCGCCGATCGACATGCGTCCCAGCACCGGCGTGCTGGGCTGGCTGAAGATGCGTGCCGACGACAGCCAGGTGGCCTTGCCGCTGGACTGGAAGTGCCCGCTCACGCAGACACCCTTGGTATGCGCACGGCGGAAGCCCGGATGCGGCGGCCCGCTGGATTCGATGGTGTCGGTCATGCGTGCGGCAGTGAGCCGGTCGCTGCCGATCCAGCCGGCCGTCCAGGCAAACGCCAGCGCAACGCCGCCGGCAATCGCGGCAATCCCCAACAACGGCAGCACGGGGCTGCGCGCACGCGGGGGCGAGGGAGGTGGCAACGTCATGGCTGGCTCCTGTGGTCGATGCTGTGAGTGGTCGATGCAGTGAGACGACGTGTGCGCCGAGTTATTCCCTTGATCGCCAATAATAGTGTGGCACGCGCACGAATGGTGGGAATCATCCGCGCTTCAGTGCGTCCACTGCGTGATGCCACCACCAAAACCTGCCAATGGATGCTCTGGACGATGACCAACTGCGCGCCATGCTGCCGGCGCTGCGCCGCTTCGCGCGCTCGCTGAGTGGCGACCCCGCCAGCGCCGACGATCTGGTGCAAGCCACACTCGAGCGTGCGCTGCGGCGGTGGCGCACACGGCATACCGCCGACGCCCTGCAGCCGTGGTTGTTCGCCATTTTGTACCGGCAGTTTCTGGATGGGCAGCGCCGTGTCGCGCGCTGGCAGCGGGTGGTGGGTCTGTTCGCCCCACAACAGCCCAGCCAATCCGCATCCGCCGAACAGGTGCACGACGGTCGCGCCATGTTGGCCCGTCTGGCGTTGTTGCCACCCGAGCAGCGCGCCTTGTTGCTCTTGGTCAGCGTGGAGGGTTTCAGTGATCGCCAGGTGGCAGACACCCTCGGCATCCCGATTAGCACGGTGATCTCGCGCCTGTCGCGTGCGCGCGAACGCTTGCGCGCAGTCAACGAAGGTCACGTGAACCACGCACCTGCATCGAGGATCCTGAAATGACCATCGCACCGCCCGACGAACACGCGTTGCACGCCTATGTCGATGGCCGCCTTGCCCCGCAGCAACACGCAGCAGTGGCGGCCTGGTTGCAGGCGCATCCCGCGCCGGCCGCGCGCGTGGCTGGCTGGCTGGAAGCGCGATGCCGAAGCGCTACGTGCCGCGCATGCCGGCCTTGCACCGGAGATGGGCGCCATGCACTCACGCCTGCGGCGATTCGCCGTGGCCTGCAACAACGCCGTCGCGCCGTGTTTGCTGTGGCCGCCAGTTGCGTGCTGGCACTGGGCTTGGGTACCGGACTGGGCTGGCAGCTGCATGCGAGCCGGGTCGCCAGCCAACGCGTGCCGATGGCCGCTGCCGTCGCCGCTTATCGCCTGTTCGCCGATGCCGGCACGCAGCAGGGCGTTGCGTTGGACGTGCAGCGCCGTGCGGAGTTGCAACCGTGGTTGCGCACGTATTTCGGCAATGCCGGCGTCGTGCCGGATCTGCGCGCGCAAGGCCATACGCTGCGCGGTGGGCAATTGCTGTTCATGCTGGAAGGCGCGGCCGCGATGCTGGTGTATAGCGTGCCAATTGCGCGCATTGGCCTGTATCTGCGTCCACGCAGCGGACCGATGCCGACCGGCGAGCGCCGCGATGGCCGTCTGTTGGCACAATACTGGGCTGAAGGCGATACCGCATTTGCATTGATCGGCCCGGCGACGCAGACACGCATGCGCACGATCGCGCCATTGTTGCGTAACCAGGGATGACCCGCGCAGCGGAAGCGCTGTGTTCGCCGCAGCGTGACAGCAGCGCTGGCCGCGCTCAACTTCCGTAACGTTGCTGCAGCATCGCGAACGCCGAGCGCAGGGCCAGTGCTTCGCCGCCGGCGGGGCGGCCAGGGCGGTCGCTGTCGTTCCAGGCGTAGACGTCCAGATGCGCCCACGGCTGGCCGGGTGCCACGAAGCGTTCCAGATACAGCGCGGCGGTGACGGCGCCAGCCATGCGCGAGCCGGCGTTTGCCATATCGGCGACATGGCTGTTGAGATAGCGCAGATACGGACGCCATAGCGGCATGCGCCACACCGGGTCGCGGGTCTGTTCGCCGGCGTTGATCCAGGCCTGTGCCAGCGCATCGTCGTTGGCGAATAGCGCCGGCAGGTCAGGGCCCAGCGCGATCCGCGCCGCGCCGGTGAGGGTGGCGAAATCCAGGATCAGGTCCGGGCGCTGCTCGGTGGCATAGCTCAGCGCATCGCACAGCACCAGGCGGCCTTCGGCATCGGTGTTGTCCACTTCCACCGTCACACCGGCGCGGGTGGTGATCACCTCGCCAGGGCGGAACGCATCCGGGCCCACCGCGTTTTCCACTGCCGCAATCAGCAGCGTCAACCGCACCGGCAACTGCTGCGCCATCACCAGCCCGGCCAGCGCCAACGCATGCGCCGCACCGCCCATGTCCTTCTTCATGTTGCGCATGCCATCGGCCGGCTTCAGATCCAGCCCGCCGGTGTCGAAGCACACACCCTTGCCGACCAGCACCAGATGCGGATGGGCCGTGTCGCCCCACTGCAACTCAATCAAGCGCGGCGCGCGATGCGACGCGCGCCCCACCGTATGGATGGTGGGGAAGTTCTGCGCCAGCAACGCCTCGCCGACAATCGCATCGACCTGAGCGCCATGCGCTTGGCCAACTGCGCGCGTGGCGTCTTCCAGGTGCTGCGGGCCCATGTCTTCGGTGGGCGTATTGACCCAGTCGCGCACCTGCAGGCAGGCCTCGATCAAGGCGCGCGTCTGTGCCGACGGCGTGGCCGCCAGTTCGGCCGGCGCACGCGGCACCTTGCGATAACGCGCGAAGCGATACGCGCCCAATCCCCAGCCCAGATGCAGCAACGCCTGCTCGGCATCACTCAACGGGTTGGCCAGCGTCCAGCGGCTGGCCGGCGGCAATGCCATCGGCGCATGCGCATAAGCGTAGGCATCAGCACGATCGCCAATACCGAGAATCGCCCCGGCCAGCCCGTTGTCGCCCGGCAACAGCAGTACGCTGCCCGGTGCGGCTTCGAAACGCTGCGCCTGCGCCCACGACAGCACACCGGTGGGCTGTTGTGCGCACCAGCGCGTAAAGCTCTCGCGGTCGAGTACATACAGCGGCAAGGCCGCGGCGTTGGAATCGATGAAACCGGTGAGGTGCGACATGGGAATCCTCGAATGTGGCGCCGTGCGCCGAGCAATGGGCTCAGGCGGGAAGGGTGATGCCGGCGTGCGCGGGGCCAGGATGCGGCGGCTGCGCGTCCAGCCAATCGGCCAGCCCGGTCATGCTGTCGAATTCCAGATCCGGTTGCTGGGTGGGGTGCGACCACACCGCACCTTCGCGGTTGATCCAGCAAGCGCGCAGGCCTGCATCCAGCGCGCCCAGCACGTCCGTGCGCACGTGGTCGCCCACATGCAGCACGTGCGCCGGAGACACCTCAAGCCGGCCGCAGGCGGCCAGGAAGATGCTCGGGTCGGGCTTTGCGCTGCCGTGTTCACGCGAGCCCAGCTGAAATGCGAAGTGATGCATCAGCCCGATGCGCTGCAGATCGGCATTGCCGTTACTGAGCGCGGCCACCGGTACGTGCGCAGCGATGCGCGCCAGCGCGTCGAGCACATCCGGATAGCATTCCACCTGGTTGCGTGCGGCATAGAACACTTCGTAGGCCGGCTCCAGCAACGCCAGATCGCCGCCGCTCTCGCGCAACGCCATTTCCAGCGTCAACCGACGCAGCGCGCTGAGGTCGTGATGCAGGTGCGGGTTGTCGGCAAAGCTGCGCTCACACAGCGCGCGCATCGCCTCCACCGGAAAGCGCTCGGCAGTGACCGGACTGTGCTCGCGCATCCAGTCGTACAGCATCTGATCGATCCGCGCCCCGATCGGCGCAAAGGGCCACAACGTATCGTCGAGGTCGAGGGTGATGGCGCGGATGTGGAAGCTCATTGCCGCATTTTACGGCGGTGGCTATGAAAAGGGGGTTGCGGAGTCGGGATTGGAGAGTGGCAAAAGCAGTCAAGTGGCCTTCGAGCCGATCCAGTGACGCAATGCATGCCTTTGCGGCTCCCCAGTCCCCGCTACTCAAGCAACCGCGCCCAGCGCTGCATGACGTCCACCCGGCTCAGCACCATCTTGATGCAGACCAGCAAAGGAACCGCCAGCAGCAGGCCGACCATGCCCCACAACCAGCCGAACAGCATCAGCCCCAGGATCAGCATCAGCGGCGAGATCGCCATGCGGCGGCCCAGTACGATGGGCGTGACCACCTGGCCTTCGATGGTGTGCAGTGCCAGGTACAGGATTGCCGGCAACAGCGAGGACAAGGTAGTGCGGAATTCCACAAAGCCCATCAGCAGCATCAGCATCACGCCGATCAACGGACCTACATACGGCGCAAAATTCAACAACCCTACCACCGTGCCCCACAAGATCGCTTCCGGCAGCGGAATCTTCAGTACATACAAAATGCCGGCAAACACCAGCCCGACCAGCGTGTTGATCACGCTGATGGTGAGCACGTAGCGCGAAACCTCGCGTTCGATGTCCAGCATGATCTCGGTGGTGAAACGTTGCTGCTGGCGGTTCGGCAGCAAGGCGATCGCATGCCGCTGCAGGCTTTCGCCATAGACCATGAAGAAGAACGTCAGCAGCACCACCGCCAACACCGACGCGGCGAGCTTGGGCGTGCGGACCAGGGCCTTGTAAGGGTCGTCCATCTGCGTGCGCACGATCTGCACGCCGCGCTGGCCTTCGCCACCGGCGGCGCGTGCAAAATTTTCCGCCGCCTGATTGGCCTGCATCACCGGCTTGGTGAGATTGCGCACATCGTGGGCAATCTGCTGCATGTGCTGCGGTGCCTGTTGCGCCCACTCGGCAGCCGGGCCGGCCAGTTGCACCGCCAGGGTCACGGTGCCTGCCAGGCCCAGGCACAGGATGAGCAAAGCGCCGAGAAACCGCGGGATATACAACTTGCGCAGACCGCGCAGGATGGGGTTGCCGATCAACGCGAAAAACACGGCCAGCATGATCGGCAGAATGATCGTCTGCGCCGCCCACAGCGTGTAGCCAACGGCAAGCGTGGCCAGCACCACCATCGAGGCAGGTGCGCGCGGGCGGTGCGCTGGTGCGGGCGGAAGCGAATCTGCCGCGGTGGCGGCATCCGATGAGTCGACGGAAAGAGACATACGCGCCCTGGCAGCAGACTGGCGTGCTGCCAGCGGTGCGCCATTATCGGCCCAATGCGTCAACAGCGCGCACAGAATCTGTGGGCGCGGTGTCAGTGAGCGGGTGGTTGCCTGGAGGACTCGGCCGCGCGCGCACTGGTGCAGTTTTCAGGGGTCGGGTCGGCACGCGATGTGGCGTCGCCGGCGACGCTGGGATCGCAGCGCAAGCATACCTTTGCCTATGTTAACAACGGACAGGCATGCTGGTGTGTTGATTGCAGAACTCGGCGGGTGCTTACCCGCCGCGTCCATGCTGTCTCTATTTGCTGCCGGCCGCCAGCCAAGCGCCAGCCGGTCTGTTTGCCAGCTTCGCGCAGACTGTCGAACCCTTGCATATCCAGGACGCCGCGTTGGTCGCTGTCGTTGAAGTGTTCCATGAAGCCGCTTGAGTGCATGGGACATCCATCTTCTGCACTCCTGCGTTGAAGGCGGGTGCGCCCATCTATGCCCGATCAGCCTGGATGCCAATGGCTCCGGGTTGACCTTTCGCTGTGTACGGACAACAAAAAACCCCCGATCTCTCGAGGGTTCTTTTAAATCCCAGCATAAGCCCTGGAACTGAAATTGGTGCGCCCGGAGGGATTCGAACCCCCGACCAATGGCTTCGGAAGCCACTACTCTATCCGGCTGAGCTACGAGCGCCTGGCCGCGCATTATGCCAGAACAGCCGGCGTGCGCGTGATGGGGCTGGGCGACACGGGACCTGGCCAGCCACGGCGTCACTCCAGATGTGATGACACCGGCCTCTCGGCCGGGGCATTCGCCGGGCGGCACCGGATGCCCAGGTTCAAGCGCACAGGGTCCAGACGTGCAGCGGCGCGGCCATCTCAAGCGGCCGTCGCCAGATGCAAGCCTGCTCAACGCTCCCCACCTGACCGTCAGGTTGAGCACGCGCCTGAGCGCGGTCATTGCCGAGCCTGCGGGGCAATCGCACCGCCCGCCCCAGCCCGCCTGCACCAACGCACGGCCCTGGCCGCTCGCAACCTTGATCGCTGCGGCCAGCCGTATCCCATCGCGGAGGCAGGGCATTGCCAGGATTGCCGCCCGCACAGCGCCCACATGACCACGGCCGAGCCGCGCTGCTACCCTTTGCCGCATGAGCAAGCATGATGTCGAACGACTGCCCGCAGCGTGCGGGCTGACGTGCCCGCAGCGACTGGGCCAGTACTGGCAGCTGGTCCGTGGCGACCGCCCGATCGGGAGTCTGCTGCTGCTCTGGCCTACCTGGTGGGCGTTGTGGCTGGCCGCCGATGGCCTGCCGCCGCTGTGGACGCTGTTCGTGTTCACCGCCGGGGTGTGGCTGACCCGCTCGGCCGGCTGCGTGATCAACGATTACGCCGACCGCTGGCTGGATCCGCACGTGGAGCGCACCAAATCGCGTCCGCTGGCCACCGGCGCGGTCTCCGGGCGCGAGGCGCTCTGGGTATTCGTGGTACTGATGTTGGTGGCCTTCGCGCTGGTGTTCACGCTCAACTGGCTGACCGTGCTGCTGAGCGTGCCCGGCGTCTTCCTGGCCGCCAGCTACCCCTATCTCAAGCGCCACACCCACCTGCCCCAGGTCTATCTGGGCATGGCGTTCGGCTGGGGCATCCCGATGGCCTTCGCCGCCGTGCAAGGCAGCGTGCCGGTTCTGGGCTGGCTGCTGTACGCCGCCAACATCCTGTGGGCAACTGCCTACGACACCTGGTACGCCATGGTCGACCGCGACGACGACATCCGCATGGGCAGCAAATCCACCGCCATCCTGTTCGGCAGATTCGATCTGGTCGCGCAAGGCATCTTGTATGCGCTGATGTTCGCAGTCCTGGCCTTGGTCGACCTGCGCGCTGATCTTGGTGCGGCGTACTGGGCCGGTCTGGGCGTTGCGGCCCTGCTGGTGGCCTACGAATTCCGCATCGCCCGCCACCGCGAGCGCGGCCCCTGCTTCCGTGCCTTCCTGCACAACAACTGGGTTGGCCTGGCGATCTTCGTTGGCATCGCGGTGGCGGGGCGTTAGATTCGGGAATGGGGATGGAGATGGAGATGGAGATGGAGATGGAGATGGAGATGGGAAATTCGTCGATTGAAGATCAGACATTGAAGTAGCGAGCAAGGATTCACAACTTGCCAGCCTCTACTGTTCAATTGCTCAATCTCTTTTTTAGCGATCCACCCACGGAAGCCGGATCGCTATCGACCACGCTGTCCTGTCAGACAGAGAGCCCCTCTCCTGCGGAAGAGCGGAAGGGGTGCGGGTAAGGGCGAAGCCTCACACAGCTGGCGCCGGCAGGCTAGATCACGGCACCCGCGCGCAGACCCAGGCATCCACCCGTTGCACTCCAGCCTTTCGCAATGCCTTCGCAGCGGCGTGCAGCGTCGCGCCGGTGGTCATCACGTCATCCACCAGCGCCACATGTGCCGGCAACGGGCCGCGGGCGACGAAGGCGTCGCGCAGATTGCGCTGCCGCTCGACCGCATCCAGCTCGGATTGCGGCGCGGTCGCGCGCACGCGGCGCAGCAACGGCAGGCACGGCAGCTGCAATGCGCGGCCGAGCGGCCTGGCCAACTCCAGCGCCTGGTCGTAGCCGCGCTGGCGCAGGCGCTGCCGGTGCAGGCTCACCGGCACCAACGCCTGCGGGCGCGGCAGCTCCACGCAGCGCCGGGCCATCAGCTCGCTAAGCAGGCGACCCGCCGCCAGATCTTGGTGGAATTTGAACCGCCGCAGCAGCCCGTCCACTGGCCAGCGATAGGTGAAACAGGCATGCACGCGCTGCAGCGGCGGTGGTTCCTGCAGGCATTGCCCGCACAGGGCCACCCCATCGGAGGCGAACAGCTGAGTGGCGCAGCATAAACAGGCGTGGCCGTGATCCGGCAAGGCGGCGCGACAGGAGGGGCACAGATCGCCGTCGGCCGTGCCTGCCTCTGCGCACACCAGACACAGGCTCGGCAGCAACAACCGAAACACCCGTTGCGGCCACCTGTAAACCGATCGCACCTGATTGACGTTGACAGCATCTCCCATGCTCACCAGACTGCCTTGCTTTCAAGCCGCTGACTGTCAGGAAACTCCGATGTCTGTTGTCGTCCGCCATGACTGGGATCACAAAGAGCTGCAGGCGCTGTTCGATCTGCCGTTTCCGGAGCTGCTGCACCGCGCCGCCAGCGTGCATCGCGCCCATTTCGATCCGGCTGAAGTGCAGGTCTCCACACTGCTGTCGGTCAAGACCGGCGGTTGCCCGGAAGACTGCGCGTATTGCCCGCAGGCGCAGCGCTACGACACCGGCGTGACCGCGCAGAAGCTGCTGGAGACCGAAGAGGTCGTGGCCAAGGCGCGTCAGGCCAAGGCGGCTGGCGCCTCGCGTTTCTGCATGGGCGCCGCCTGGCGCTCGCCCAAGGAGCGCGACATCCCCAAGGTGGCCGCGATGATCCGCGAGGTGAAAGCCATGGGTCTGGAAACCTGCGCCACGCTCGGCATGCTCGACGCCGGCCAGGCGCGTGCGCTCAAGGATGCCGGGCTGGACTACTACAACCACAATCTGGACACCGCGCCGGATTATTACGACACCATCATTCACACCCGCCAGTACCAGGACCGCCTGAACACGCTGGAGCATGTCCGCGATGTCGGTCTGAAGACCTGCTGCGGCGGCATCGTCGGCATGGGCGAAACCCGCGACCACCGCATCGGCCTGCTGCTGGCGCTGGCCACGCTGCCGGCGCATCCGGATTCGGTGCCGATCAATCAGCTGGTGCAGGTGCCCGGTACTCCACTGCACGGCACCCAGCAGCTGGACCCGTTCGAGTTCGTGCGCATGATCGCGGTTGCGCGCATCGCCATGCCCAAGTCGATGGTGCGCCTGTCCGCCGGCCGCGAAGCAATGAGCGACGAACTGCAGGCGCTGTGCTTCCTGGCCGGTGCCAATTCGATCTTCTACGGCGAAAAACTGCTCACCACCGGCAACCCGGATACCGAGCGCGACCAGACGCTGTTCCAGCGCCTGGGTCTGCGCCCGATGCAGATCACCGTCGATGCGGCCGAGCACGATCACCCCGCTACCGTGCATGCGGAGATCACCCGCAGCGCGGCCTGCGAGCATACCGCCTGAGCCGGCGTCCGGCACCGGTCGTCGGTGCCGGCTGGGCGCGCTGAGCCCGGCACGCTACGCTAGCGGCCCTTCTCTGCCGTTGAACGCTCCCATGGCTCGCCCCGATCTGCACGGACGGATTTCGTCGCTACGTAAATTGCATGTGGCCCAGGACCGGGTGCGGGTGCGGCGACAGGTCGGCCGCCGCGATGGCGTGCGGCTGGAAATCGACGGCCGCTGGCTGACCGGGTTCTGCTCCAACGACTATCTAGGCCTGTCGCAACAGTTCGAAGTGATCGCCGCGCTGCAGGATGCCGCTGCCCGCGATGGCGCCGGTGCCACCGCCTCGCATCTGATCTGCGGCCACCACACCGCGCACGAAACGCTTGAGCGCGAAATCGCCGAGTGGCTGGGCTATCCATCGGCGTTGCTGTTCGGCAACGGTTTCATCGCCAATCTGGCGGTGCAACAGGCACTGCTCAGCGAAGAAGACGATGTCTGCGTGCAGGACCGGCTCAATCACGCCAGCCTGCTCGACGCCACACGGCTGGCTGGCTGCCGGCTGCGACGCTATCCACATCTGGATGTGGAAGGCGCGATGCGTCAGCTCAAAGGCGCGCCCGAGGGTGCGGCGATGCTGGCCAGCGACGCTGTTTTCAGCATGGATGGCGATGTCGCGCCGCTGCGCGCGTTGAGCCTGGTGGCCCGCATGCAGGACGCCCTGTTTTATGTGGACGACGCGCACGGTGTTGGCGTGCTCGGCCCCCAGGGTCGCGGCTGCGTGGCCGATGCCGGGCTGGGCGTGGCCGAAGTGCCGTTGCAGTTGGTGACCCTGGGCAAAGCGCTCGGTGGCTACGGCGCGGTTGTTGTTGGCGACGACGCGCTGGTGCGCCATCTGGCCGAAACCGCGCGCCCGTACATTTACACCACTGCATTGCCACCGGCCCAAGTCGCCGCCACGCTGGCAGCCGTGCGCCTGGCGCGTCGCGACGATTGGCGGCGTGCGCGCCTGGTCGAATTGATTGCTGCGTTCCGCGATGGCGCGCGCAAGCATGGCTTCGAACTGATGGCGTCCGACACGCCGATCCAGCCCTTGCTGTGCGGTGAAGAAGCGACCGTCATGGCGATGTCGGCCGCACTGGAACAGGCGGGTTTCATGGTCGGCGCCATTCGTCCGCCCACCGTGCCCGAAGGCAAGGCGCGCTTGCGCGTGACGCTGTCCGCGCTGCATACGCCGCAGCAGGTGCAGGCGCTGATCGACGCTATCGTGCAGGCGCGCGATGTGGTGAGCCGGCAGCCGCTGCGTGCGTCTGCCTGAGACAAGCTGTGGCTTGTGCATGGCCTGCGCTGAAACAAGCGTGGGTCACTCAACGAGTGCATTGATTGCATGACGCATGCGCGTGGAAGGCGACAACCATGTGCTGATCTTTCGTTCCGATATGGGTCCCATGCAGTGCACCGGCGTTGCAGCGGGCGCGCGCTCGTATCCAATCGCATCTGTGCACTGACATGTCCCTAGCGGCAGGAAATGCATCGTAGCTAATGTCCACAGGCTTACCGACCTGTAACAGACCGACCGCCGAGCTGGGCGCCCATAGTTCGGCCACGAGCTTCGAATTTCTGGGAAGGATCACCATGAGTTGTGACGCTTCATCTACGGCCATGCCAGGATGTGCGAGGACATTTACGACAATGCCAGGTCCTCAAAAGCGTTGCGAATCGGAGTTGAATTCACCGAACAAATGTCGACGTCTGCTGTCCAACCATCCATAAAGAAGAGAGACGGACGTTTGGTATCTCGGGCAGCGCTGGAAGAAATGCGCCTGATGGCGTTGCAACGGATGGGCGAAGGCGAATCGCCGGCCGAAGTGGCCTCGTCGTTCGGGTTGCATCGCGGCTGGGCGTACAAAGTGCTGGCGCGAGCACAGGAGGGCGGCGCTGGCGCATTGATGACGCGTAAGGGCAGCGGTCGTCCGCGGACGTTGACGCCGGCGCAGGAGCGCCAGGTGTTCGGCTGGGTTAATGGCAAGAACCCTGGCCAGCATGGCTTCGACTTCGGTTTGTGGACGCGGCAGGTCGTGCGTGAACTAATCGAGAAGAAGTTTGCCGCACGGTTGAGTCTGGCCAGCGTCGGGACGTTGCTGGCGCGGCTGGGGCTGAGCCCACAGAAGCCGCTGCAACACGCCTATCAGCGCGATCCACTGGCGGTAGCGCAGTGGGAGAAGCAGACGTACCCGGCGATCGTGAAGCACGCCAAGCGGGAAAAGGCCGAGATTGACTTCTGGGACGCGTCTGGCTTCCGTGCCGATGCGGTGCAAGGACGGACGTGGGCCGTCAAGGGCGTCACGC
>NZ_JBBYGR010000082.1:0-43729 GCF_038405005.1 Xanthomonas sp. JL1
TCCAACGCACTCCACGGCAGCCGATGGCTCAGCTGGACCAGCGGATGGCGCACGTCGATCTGGTTCTCCAGGCGCGAACGACACAGCTCATCGGCAGGCAACTGCTCGGCAGCAGGACGGCGTGTCCGCATGGGCGAAAACTGCCAGAAACCAGGACGTAGCGTAACGAACACTGGCAATTCCAGCACACCGAAAACGCAGATGAAGCCTTGCAATGGATGTGGTCTGGGGGTTTTTCAGGGGCGACCAAATAAGCTCCACTGCGCCGATGAAATACCGGCCTTGGCTGCGGTATGGTCCGGATCGGCGTACTGCTGCTTTTCGGCCAGCGCTCGGATGACGTAGGTCAGTTGTCCGAAAGTCAGCTCGTGGATCTGGGTTTGGTAGCCCGGCATGATGACATCGCATGGTCGCCAGACGACGGCACTGGCGTGAAAAGAACGCGCACTGGTACAGCCGGAACCGACCGTCAAGCGCAAGAGTTGCGTGTGGCCCGTGCATGCTACGGCAAAACGATGCCCACGCTCGCTTGCACACTGCCGTGCGTGCGCGGCTTTCAGTGAGCATTTCAGCAGCAACGATGCAAAGTCGTTGGCGTAGGCAACAAGCAGTTCTCGCGGATGATGGTCATCGACGCTTTGCTGCCGAGGCGATATCGAAGACGCACTGGATGTTTCTGGCGCTCGCAATCTGCATGGAAAACACCGCAGCCGCAGCGCTTAACTCCAACGATGGCTTTACCCGCGCGTAGCCATCGCTGATCACCTTGTCGGGTGATGGCAGTGCGTTCTACATCCGTGCACTGACGCTGTGTGTCATGCCGGTTGGCATTGCCCATGTGTTGCGGTCAGGCGCAGGCATCGTGCCGACCGCTGGCGGTATGGATCCTGCATCGGCCGCAACTAGAGGCATGGCCGAGCCCGGACATGGCACTGCTCCTGGCCGGCGTGCATCTATGTGTTTTCCAGGATCCATCGCATTAGGCCGCAATGGCTGGCCCGGCCATACGGGGAAAACTCATGGATGTGACGAATCGCATCACCGGGCTCAACTAGACTGTGGTCACGGGAATGGCCCCGTGGAGAACATCACTTGAACGATCGCGTTCACGGAGAGCTACGGGCGCCTCATATCAGCGAGTCTCGCAGCCTGCCTGTCGAGAAGCATCGCTCGGACATCTTTTTTGCTGCGGTGGAGACCACGCGCATGCCGATGACGGTGACCGATCCGCATCTTCCGGATAATCCCATCGTGTTCGCCAACCGTGCGTTTCTGGAAATGACCGGGTATTCGGCCGAGGAGGTCATCGGCAACAACTGCCGCTTTCTGCAGGGTCCCGAGACCGACCCGGCCAGCATCAGCGATGTCCGTCAATCGATCGAAACCCGCAGCGAATTCGCCACCGAGGTGCTGAATTACCGCAAGGATGGCTCGTCGTTCTGGAATGCGTTGTTCGTCTCGCCGGTGTTCGACGACCATGGCAACCTGGTGTATTTCTTCGGGTCGCAGCTGGATGTGAGCCGGCGCCGCGATGCCGAAGATGCGTTGCGTCAGGCGCAGAAGATGGAAGCGCTGGGCCAGTTGACCGGCGGCATTGCGCACGATTTCAACAACCTGCTGCAGGTCATGTCCGGACATCTGGAAGTGATTCAGATGATGGCCAGTGCTGGTGCCGGTAACGCCGAGCGGATTGCCTTCAGTGCAGAACATGCGGCCGCAGCGGCGGCCAAGGCGGCCACCTTGACCCAGCAATTGCTGGCGTTTTCGCGCAAGCAGAAATTGCGCGGGCGGGTGGTCAACCTCAACGGGTTGGTGTCCGGCATGAACAATATGGCCGAGCGCGCGCTGGGCGGCGGCATCACGTTGCGTCAGTCGCTGGAAGAGGGGCTGTGGAATTGCCAGATCGACACCACGCAGGCCGAAGTGGCGCTGTTGAACGTGTTGATCAATGCACGCGACGCGATGGCGCAGGCCGAGCGCAAGGAAGTCACCGTGCAGACCCAGAACGTGGAGGTCACCACCCACGATCTGGCGATGTATCACCAGCTGGCACCGGGCCGATACGTGAGCATCGCCGTCAGCGACACGGGTTCGGGCATGCCGCCCGAGGTGGTCAGCCGGGTGATGGAGCCATTCTTCACCACCAAGGACGAAGGGCAGGGCACCGGCCTGGGCTTGTCGATGGGTATGGCTTCGTCAAACAGTCTGGCGGCACCGTGCGCATCTACAGCGAAGTGGGCGAAGGCACCACGGTACGGCTGTATTTTCCTGCATCCAGCAAATTCGAAAATGACTTGCAGGCAGCCAAAAGCCGCGCAATCGACAAGGGCGGCAACGAAACAATTCTTGTGGTGGAAGACAAGCAGGATGTGGCGGTAGTGGCGCGGATGTTTCTGGAAAATGCCGGTTACCGCATCCTGTCGGCGTCCAGCGGACGCGAGGCGGTGGAGGTATTGGGAAAGAATCCGGAGGTGGATGCACTGTTCACCGACCTGATCATGCCCGGCGGCATGAACGGTGTGATGCTTGCCCGTGAGGCGCGCCGCATGTTGCCGAAGATCAAGATCCTGCTCACCACCGGCTACGCCGACGCCAGCATTCAGCGCACCGATGTCGGTGGCGCCGAGTTCGATGTGGTCAACAAGCCCTATACGCAGAAGGAATTGCTCAAGCGCATCCGTATGCTGCTGGATGGGCCCACCGGTGTGGGTTGAGACGGGATGTTGCAGCGTGCAATGCCGCTGCTGCGGGCGGCATCGCATGGCGACTGACGTTGGATTTCAAGACTTCTTTCATCCGCCGCATCGATGCACGGACCGACCGTGGAACGTGAAGAATCCGGTTGATGCGCCTTGCAGTCGAGGCTGCCGCGGATTTGCCATTGGCTAGGTCGACTGCGCGGTGCGCAGCGTGTCGACAAAGCCACCGACGCCATCGCGGGCGGACAATACAGCGAACACTTCGCTCGATGGCCTGCCCCATCCCAGGTAATGCGTGCGGCAGGTTGATGCGCAACGGAGCATCCAGGAGCCGCAAACCGCAGGTGCGAAGCCCAACTCCCGAATCCCGGCGCTTACACTACTCCTCGCCAAGCGGCGCCACATACCCGTCGGGCTTGTCGGCATTGCGCTCAAACAGGAACTTCTGCAGCTCGGTTTCGAGAAAGGCGCGGTGCTTGGGGTCGCGCGGTGACAGCCGGTTTTCGTTGATGAGCATGGTCTGATGCGCCAGCCACGCTTGCCAGGCGGTCTTGCCGATGTGCGCGAAGATGCGCTGGCCGAGTTCGCCCGGATACGGCACGAAATCCAGGCCTTCGGCGTCGCTTTGCTGGTAGTGGCAGAACACGGTACGGGACATGCGGATTCCTTTGGGAGACACGCTTATAACGCGTCGAGCAACTTGCGGATCGGCGCCGGCAGACCCAGCGATGCAAGGTCGGTAGGCGCCACCCAGCGTAGATCGTCATTGTCGCGCACCGCGGCACGCAGTGCGACCTTGCGTAGGCGCAAGGGCTGCAGACGCAGGCGGTAATGGCTGAAGGTGTGCACGATCAACGGCATCTCTTCGGCACGCTCGTAGTCGCCTTCGATATGCGCCGCGAACCATGCGCGCATGCCGCTGTCGGTCTCGGCCTGCGGCAGCGTCCAGAGCGAAGCCCAGATGCCGGTGGGCGGGCGACGCTGTAGCAGGATGTGACCCTCGGCATTGCGCAGTAGCAGCGCGGTGGCTTCGCGTTCGGGCAGTTGTTTGCCGGGTTTAGGCGTAGGCAGTGCTTCGACCAGGCCGTCGCGGCGCGCGCTGCAATCGTGCTGCAGCGGGCACAGCACGCACGCGGGTTTGGCGCGCGTGCACAGCGTGGCGCCAAAATCCATCTGCGCTTGTGTGTAGTCGGCCAGCCGGCCGGGCGGGACGTGTGCGACATGCGCAGCGGCCAGTTGCCACAACTGTTTTTCGATCACCGGCAGGCCGGGATAGCCGCCGATACCGTGAAAGCGCGTGAGCACGCGTTTGACGTTGCCATCCATGATGGCGAAGGGATCATTCCAGGCTTGGCTCAGGATGGCGCCTGCAGTGCTCCGGCCGATGCCTGGCAACGCGAGCAGTGCATCGAAGTCGCGCGGTAATTGGCCACCATGCAGGGTGACGCATTGTTTGGCGGCAGCGTGCAGATTGCGTGCGCGGGCGTAGTAGCCCAGCCCGGCCCAATGCGCCATCACGGTGTCGTTGTCGGCTGCCGCCAGGTCGGCCAGCGCAGGGAAGCGCGCCACGAACTTGTGGAAGTACGGAATGACCACAGTGACCTGGGTCTGTTGCAGCATGATTTCCGACAGCCACACCCGATACGGCGCGCGCGGATGCTGCCAGGGCAGATCGTGACGGCCGTGGGCGTCGAACCAATGCAGCAGGCGGTCGACAAATGCGTCAGCGGAGGGTGTGGCGTGGTTGGCTGGCATGAGCGCTGTTGGCGATGAAGAGCGGCTAACAAAACGTAGCGAGCAGCTGTCAGGTGGGCATGGAGGGCGCGCTCAGAACCGGAGTGTACGACTGGTACATGCCGTTCCGAGCACCGGCCGCGCCCGCCTGGCGGCTGCGCAGTCGTTTTGTTAGCCGCGCTAAGGGCGATGGGGTCAGAACGGTGGACAGGATTTGCGGCGCGCGTCCTGTGCTGCGGTTACTCAGCGCAGCGGCAACGCGATGCCAGCCAAGTAACGTTCGCAGAAAAATCCTTCATCGCCGGGCCAATGCGGTGCGGCCGGCGCACGGTCGTACACCAACGAAGCATCGGCCCGACAGTGCTGTCGCAGGCAAGGATTGTGCGAACTCCAGCACCCGCCTTGCCTGCGACCAATCGTGTGACACCTGCCGCACCGTGCAACCTGCCTGTAGCGCCTGCGCGCACAGCCGCTGCAACTGCGGGCAGGCATCTTCCCATCAACCGCCCAATGCGTCCGGCAACAGTGCGTCGACGAAGGCAACCGGATCGAACACGCGCAGATCTTCCGGGCGTTCGCCGATGCCGGCAAAGCGGATCGGGATATTGAACTCGCGCGCCAATGCGAACACCACGCCGCCCTTGGCGGTGCCATCGAGCTTGGTCACGACCAGGCCAGTGACACCAACCGCGGCATGGAACTGTCGCAGCTGCGAAATGGCGTTCTGGCCGGTGGTGCCGTCGATGACCATCAAGACCTCGTGCGGCGCGGCAGCGTCGATCTTGCCGAGCACGCGGCGGATCTTGCCCAGCTCGTTCATCAGCCCGGTCTGGGTGTGCAGGCGGCCGGCGGTATCGGCGATCAACACGTCGGTGCCGCGTGCCTTGGCGGCCTGCAGCGCGTCGAACGCGACCGACGCGGCATCGGCGTTCTGCCCCTGCGCGATCACCGCCACGCCGTTGCGGTCGCCCCAGGCCTGCAACTGCGCTACGGCAGCGGCACGGAAAGTATCGCCCGCGGCCAGCATCAGGCTGTTGCCTTCGTCCTTGAAGCGCTTGGCCAGCTTGCCGATGGTGGTGGTCTTGCCGACGCCGTTGACGCCGACGGTGAGCACGACGAACGGCTTGCGCGCACGGTCGATGACCAGCGGCTTGGAGACCGGCTGCAGCAATGCGATGAGATCGGCGCGCAGTGCCTTGAACATCGCTTGCGCATCGACGAATTCGCGCGATTTCATGCGCTTGCGCAGGCCTTCGATCAGCGCGGTGGTAGCGCCGATGCCGACGTCGGCGGTGATCAACGCGGTTTCGATTTCATCCAGCAGATCGTCGTCGAGCTTGGGGTTGCGCGAGAACAGGCCGCCGAAGCTGCGGGCGAAGGTGCTGTTGCGCAACCGCTCGCGCCAGCCGGGTTTGCCTGCCGGCGCAGCCGGCATTGCGTCGTGCTGGCCGACGATGCTGTCGCTGTCTTGCGTGGTCGGCAGCGGCGTGTTGACGATGGCCGGTGCGGCGACCGTCGGCGCAGCGTTTGCAGGCGCTGCAGCAACCGGAGCTGCGGCAGCCGATGGAATAATAGGTGCAGGCGCTGCGACCGGAGGAGCGACGACTGGCGGCGCGGTGACCGGCGGTGCAGGCGCGGCGTCAGACGGCGTCGGTGTGGTCTGTGGCTGTCCCACTACTGGCGGCACCACCACAGTGACTGGCGTGCTCAGCGCACTGGCGGGAGTCGGGTCGGGCAGCGCCTGCAATGCGGTCGGCGGAGGCGCAGCCGGTGCTGCAGGTGTGCTCGGAACGGCAGCGATGCTCTGCGCTTGGCCAGTGCGCGCAGCAATCTCCTGCGCAAGCTGATCGGCGGGCGCGGCGGCAGGCGGCGTCGCAGCGACCGGTGCAGGCGCAGCAGCTTCGGTGCGCGCCGCAGCAGGAGTGCCTGGAGCGACAGCCGGCGCTGCGGCTGTGTCTATCCGTGGCTCGGCATGAGGCATCGCCTCGACCGGCGATGCCGGGGGGGCGGCAGACGGCGCGGTGGGGAATGCGGCTGCCAGTTCTTCCAGGCTATAGCGTGAGGTGCGCGAGCTCTCGGGCGTGGTTGGCTTGTTGCGGCGAAAAAAGCTGGCCATTGGCAACGCAAAAGGGGAAACCAGGAATTCTATCACCCGGGCCTTCCGACGCCTTGACGCGCCCTTAGCGCAGCGCGCTGGCTGAGCGCTGCGCATGCACCGCAACGCCACGTGCATGGCGAGTCGACTGCGCTCGCCAATGCGCGGCGGATCCTGCCGAATTCGGCATTTGTGCCGGCTATGTGTCAATGCGAACTTCTGTGCCTATAGCTGACCTTTCAGTGCACGGTAATCGCGTGGCGTCATGCCGACCGTGGCCTTGAACTGACGCGCAAAGGCGCTCTGGTCGGCAAAGCCGCACTGTTGCCCAATGCTGGCGATGCTGTCGTCGCCGTACAGCAGTCGCATCGCCGATTCAATACGCAACTTGGTCAACAGTTGTTGCGGGGTGACCTGAAACACGCGGCGGAAGTGGCGCTCCAACTGCGCCACCGATAGCCCCGCCAGGGCGGCCAGGCTTTGCACGCGCAGGTTGTCGCCGAAGTTGGCCTGCATGTGTTCCATCACCTGGCTCAAGCGTTCGTAAGCGGAGTGACGGCTGTCGGGCTGGCCCAGATCGCGCGAGATGCCGACCACGCCGATCACCTCATTGGCCTCGCACAACGGGCGTTTGAAGGTCAGGCACCAACCCGGCAGGCGGTTGGGATACAGATGCACTTCGAGCTGGTTATCGATGAGCTCGCCGCATAGCACGCGGCGGTCTTGCATCATGTAGCTGCCGCCCAGCGGCAAGGGGAAGACCTCCAGCGGCGAATGACCGATGATCTCGCTGCGTAGCTTGCTTCCCAGCCGGCGCACGAGGGTCAGGTTGCAGTGGGTGTAGCGGCCCTCACTGTCCTTGATGAAGAACACCACATCCGGCAGTGCGTCGAACAGCGTCTGCATTTCCAGAGCGGGCAGGTTGAGGTCCATCAGGGTCATGGTAGCGGTCACGATTAGACGGCTGCACGAATGTGCAACCCAGCGATGATCCTAGCGCAAACGCGCGGCGTTGATGGGGGTAAATTGTGCAGATTTCCGCATTTTGAATTCGCATTGGACGCTAGTCGTCCACGGGCCGGCAATGGGAGCATGCGTCATGCACATCATCGATGTCATCGACTCCCATACGGCCGGCGAGCCTACCCGTGTGGTCCTCTCCGGTTTCCCCGATCTGGGCGATGGCGACCTGGCGCAATGCCGCGATCGCTTCCGCAGCGAGTTCGACCAGTGGCGCAGCGCCATCGCCTGCGAACCGCGTGGGTCGGACACTATGGTGGGTGCCCTCTTGCTGCCGCCGCGCGACCAGAGCGCCTGCACAGGGGTGATCTTCTTCAACAACGTGGGCTACCTGGGCATGTGCGGGCACGGCACCATTGGAGTGGTACGCACGCTTGCCGAGCTGGGGCGCATCGCGCCGGGCCGACACCGGATCGAGACGCCGGTAGGCACCGTTGGAGTGGAGCTGGCCGACGACGGCACGGTGTCGGTGGATAATGTCGACAGCTATCGCTTCGCCAGCGGCGTGGAGGTCGAGGTGCCGGGGCATGGCCGGGTCCGTGGCGACGTGGCCTGGGGCGGCAACTGGTTCTTCATCAGCGAGCAAGCGCCCTGTGCGCTGGATCTGGCGCATCAGCGTGAGCTGACGGCCTATGCCGAAGCGATTCGGCTGGCGCTGGAAGCGGCCGGTATCACGGGTGAGGCCGGTGGCGAGATCGACCATATTGAAGTCAATGGCACCGCGCCCGATGGCAGCGGTGTGGCGCGCAATTTCGTGCTGTGCCCGGGTCTGGCCTATGACCGCTCGCCTTGCGGCACCGGCACCAGCGCCAAGCTGGCGTGTCTGTCGGCGGACGGCAAGCTGGGCGAAGGCGAGCGCTGGGTGCAGCAAGGCATTCTGGGCAGCGCCTTCGAAGGCAGTTATCGCCTGAGCGGACGTGGCATTGCCCCGCGGATCCGTGGGCAGGCGTACATCACCGCACGCGCGCAGTTGGTGATCGACCCGGCCGACCCGTTCGTCTGGGGCATCGTGGCCTGATGCAATCCGAGCAGCCCCCGCGGGTGCTCGTGTCGGCCACGCCGTCGGCCGATGCGGCGTCTGCTGCGATGGCCGGAGCGTCGTCGGGGCCTGCATTCGGCGTCGGTGCCGACTCCCGATCCGGCTTGGCAACGTCTGCCACTTCCACGCGACGCAGTTACGACCTGATCGTGATCGGCGCCGGCATCGTGGGCGCGGCCTGCGCCGAAGCCGCGGCGGGCGAAGGGCTGCGCGTGGCGATCGTCGAGCCGGGACCGATCGGCGGCGGTTCCACCGCAGCGGCGATGGGGCACCTGGTCGCGATGGACGACGACCCGGCCGAGCTGGCGTTGTCGGCGTATTCGCTTTACTTGTGGGAGCGCTTCGCCACGCTGAGCAACGCGGAATTCAGCCGCTGCGGCACGCTGTGGGTGGCCCGCGATGCGCACGAATTGGCGGCGGTACCGGCCAAGATCGCCCGCCTGGCGACGGCCGGCCTGCATGCCGAAGCGATCGATGCGGCGCAGCTGTACGCGCTGGAGCCGCAGCTGGTGCCCGGGCTGGCGGGCGGCATGCGCGTGCCTGACGAAGCAGTGGTGTACCCGCCACGGGTGGCGCGGCATTTGGTGGGCCTAGCCTGTACGTCCGGGGCGCGGTTATTTGCCGGCCGCAGCGTGGCCCAGCTGCAGGCACACGCGGTGCGTCTGGACGATGGGCAGGTGCTCTCGGGCCCGGTGTTGGTCGCCAGCGGCGTGTCCTTGCCGCAGTTGCTGCCCGAACTGGCGTTGCGCCCGCGCAAGGGCCACTTGGTCATCACCGACCGGCACCCGGGGTTGATCCGGCATCAGTTGCTGGAACTCGGTTATGCCGATTCGGCGCATGGTGCCGACGACACCAGCGTGGCCTTCAATGTGCAGCCGCGGCCGACCGGGCAGATGTTGATCGGCTCCTCGCGCCAATTCGGCGAGCACGATCGCGCGCTGTCGATGCCGGTGCTGCAGCAGATGTTGCAGCGCGCATTCGCGTATCTGCCGGTGCTGCGCGAGCTGCAGGCGATCCGCGTGTGGACCGGTTTGCGTCCCGCCACGCCCGATGGGCGCCCGTATCTAGGGGCGGTGCCCGGCCGTCGCGATGTGTGGGTGGCCGCCGGTCATGAGGGGCTGGGAGTCACCACGGCACTGGGGAGCGCACGGGTGATCGTGGACAGCCTGCTCGGGCGCACGCCGGCCATCGACCCGGCGCCGTATGCACCGGCGCGTGCCATGCACGGTGCGCCCGCATGAGCGCGAGGGTGCGTCTGCACGTGGATGCGCAACTGGTCGAAGTGCCGGCCGGTGCCAGCGTGGCGGCGGCCGTGGCGCAGGCCACGTTGCGGTTCCGCGAATCCAGCAGCGGGCAACCGCGCGCGCCCTTGTGCGGCATGGGCGTGTGCTTCGAATGCCGCGTGCGCATCGATGGCATCGGTCAGCAGCGCGCCTGCCTGGTGGACGCGCGCGATGGCATGCAGGTGCGCACCGATGGCTGAGCGCGTGCTGCATTTCGATGTGTTGGTCGTCGGCGCCGGCCCGGCCGGGCTGGCAGCGGCGCAGGCGGCGGCCAGCCAAGGTGTGCGCGTGGGCGTGGTGGACATGCAACCGCGTGCCGGCGGGCAGGTATGGCGCAGCGATGTGCAACACGGCGCGCCGGCCGATGCGCGCGTGCTGTTGCAGCAGGTGGCGGGCAACGCAGCGATCATGGTGTTGACGCGCACGCAGATTCTGCTCGCGCAACCGGACTGGTTACTGGCCGATGGCCCGGACGGCACGCTGCAACTGCATTACGCCGCGTTGGTGCTGGCTACCGGTGCGCGCGAACTGCTGCTGCCGTTTCCAGGGTGGACCTTGCCCGGCGTCACCGGGGCCGGCGCGGCGCAGGCGCTTGCGAAGCAGGGTTGGCCGCTGAGCGGCAAGCGCGTGCTGGTGGCTGGGAGCGGCCCCTTGCTGTTGGCCAGTGCGGCCACGTTGCAACAACATGGCGCGCAGCTACTCGGCATCCACGAGCAAACCTCGGCAGCGGCGTTGCGGCAGTTCGCGCTGCAATTGTGGCGCTGGCCGGGTAAGGCCGCACAGGCCGCGGCGTTGCGCTTTCAGCTGCGTGTAGTCGCGTATCGCGCCGGCAGCGTTGTGGTCGCCGCGCATGGCGACACGCAGCTGCGCGAAGTCGAACTCGAAGGTCCCACCGGCCGCACGCGGATCGCCTGCGATCACTTGGCGGTGGGCTACGGACTGGTACCCAACACCGAGCTTGCGCAATTGCTGGGTTGCCAGTTGCAGGCCTACGGTGCGCACCAGCAGGTGCAGGTCGATACGCTGCTGCGCACCAGCGTCACCCAGGTATTTGCCGCTGGCGAAGTTTGTGGCATCGGCGGGAGCGATTGCGCCTTGATTGAAGGTGCGATGGCCGGGCATATGGCCGCCGACGCCCCGGACGCTGCGCTGCGCCTGCAGCCACGCCGGCGCGCGGCGCGTGCGTTTGCCGATTTGCTGCAGCAGCAATTCGTGCTGGACCCGCGCATCCGCGCACTGGCGCAACCGGAGACGCTGATCTGCCGCTGCGAAGACGTGCCGCTGTGCGCACTGGACAACTTCCAGGACGCACGCGACGCCAAGCTCGCCTCGCGCTGCGGCATGGGCGCCTGCCAGGGCCGCATCTGCGGGACTGCGCTGGCCGAGCTTGGCCGTTGCCCGCCCACTCTTTCCACCGACGCCGGCCGCCGCCCGCCGTTGTTCCCGGTCCGCCTCGTGGCGCTGGCCGACTCGTTCACTTCCGACTCGCAAGGGAATCACCCATGAGCATTGCCACGTTCTGGCACGGCGTGTTGCCGGCCATCACCACCCCGTTCACCGCCAACGGCGAGATCGACCACGACTTCCTCGGCACGCACGCGAACCAGTTGGTGGATGCCGGTTGCACTGCGATCGTGCCGCTGGGCTCGTTGGGCGAGGCCGCCACCTTGAGCGTGGAGGACAAGCTGGCGATTCTGCGCACGCTGGTCACCGCCTTGAACGGCCGCGTGCCGGTGGTGCCGGGCATCGCCAGCCTCGCCACTGGCGAAGCAGTCGCGCTGGCCAAGGCGGCCAAGGACATCGGCTGCGGTGGCTTGATGGTGCTGCCGCCGTACGTGTATTCCACCGACTGGCGCGAGATGGGCGCGCATGTGCGCGCGGTGATCGCCGCGACCGATCTGCCGGTGATCCTGTACAACAACCCGGTGGCCTACAAGACCGATTTCGGTCCGGCGCAGATCGCCGAGCTGGCTGCCGAATTCCCGAACCTGCAGGCAGTGAAGGAATCCTCCGGCGATGTGCGCCGCTTCGCCGCGCTGCAGGAATTGCTGGGCGACCGCCTGGCGCTGCTGGTCGGCATGGACGATGCCATCGTCGAGGGCCTGAGCATGGGCGCCAAGGGCTGGATCGCCGGCCTGGTCAATGCATATCCGAAAGAATCGGTGCGCCTGTTCGAACTCGCTCGCGATGGCGGGTACCCGGCAGCCAAGGAGCTTTACCATTGGTTCCTGCCGCTGCTGCGCCTGGATACCGTGCCCACCTTCGTGCAGCTGATCAAATTGGTGCAGGCAAAGGTAGGCATGGGCAGCGAGCAGGTGCGTGCACCGCGGCTGGTGGTGGCCGGTGCAGAGCGCGATGCCGCGTTGAAGGTGATCGACCATGCCATTGCCACTGCGCCCAAGCTGTCGTGATGGTGCAATGACGCGGCCATCGCATGCTGTGCCTGCGGGTGCGCGCAGGATGCGGCTTCCACGAATTCGCGGCACGCGCCGTACCTGCGTGTGCTGCGATGCGTCCGCCGCTGCGGATGTGGCATCCAGTGCTGCATCCTCATCACCTTTCTGGTCGGCCGCTGGCGCACAGTGCGCAGGCCCTGCATCCCTGTCACCGAAGGTGCCGCAATGAACGATACGAACCACTCCAGTCCCACGACCACGGCAGAGATCCTGCTCGGTGGCCGATGGCAACGCAGCGGTGCCGCTACCGGCAGCTTCCGCGCCGCCAACCCGGCCACCGGCGAGCCGATCGGGCCGCATTTTCCGATCAGTGGTGCGGACGATGTGGAAGCGGCCGTCGTTGCGGCGCAGGCAGTGGCAGCGGAACTCGTGGCCGCGCCGGTCGAGCGCATCGCTGCCTTTCTGGAAAGCTACGCCGACGCGCTGGATGCCGATGCCGACGCCCTGGTTGCACTGGCGCATGCCGAGACGGCGTTGCCGGCGCCCACCCGCCTGCGTGGCAACGAACTGCCGCGCACCAGCGGGCAACTGCGTCAGGCCGCAAACGCGGTGCGGAGTTATAGCTGGACCCAGCCCATCATCGACAGCGCGGCCGATCTGCGTTCGCACCTGGCGCCGCTGGGCAAGCCGGTGCTGGTGTTCGGGCCGAACAATTTTCCGTTCGCCTTCAATGCGATTGCCGGTAGCGATTTCGCCTCGGCGATTGCCGCGCGCAATCCGGTCATCGCCAAGGCGCATCCGCTGCATCCGGTCACCAGCCAGCGCATGGCGCAGTTGGCACATCGCGCGCTGGTCGGGTCCGGTCTTCCTGCGGCAGCCGTGCAGCTGCTGTATCACTTCGACAATACGATCGGCGTGCGGCTCGCTGGCGATGCGCGACTCGGCGCGATCGGCTTTACCGGCAGCCGTGCCGGCGGGCTGACGCTGAAGGCAGCGGCAGATGTGGCCGGCGTGCCGTTCTATGCCGAGCTGTCCAGCGTCAACCCGGTGTTCCTGTTGCCCGGCGCGCTGGCCGAACGCGGCGATGCGCTTGCGCAGGAATTCTTCGCATCCTGCACGCTCGGTAGCGGCCAGTTTTGCACCAATCCCGGCGTGGTCGTGGTGCCGCATGGCGTGGCCGGCGATGCGTTTGTGGCAGCCACCAGGGCGCATTTCGAAGCGGCCATGCCGATGGTGCTGTTCTCCGCGTCCGGCGTGCATGGTGTGCAACGTGGTGTGGCGGACTTGCGTGCTGCCGGTGCCGGCATGCTGGCCGGCGGTCACACCGGCGAAGATGGCTACCGCTATGCACCCACCTTGTTGAGCGTGGATGCGCAGGCCTTCATCGCCAACCCGCAGGCGTTGCAGGCCGAAGCCTTCGGCCCGGTGAGCCTGCTGGTGCGCGCAGCCGATGTGGCGCAAATGGCAGAGGTGGCTGCCGCGTTCGAAGGCAACCTCACCGGCACGCTGTACCGCGCCGCCGACGGCAGCGACGATGCGGCATGGCAGGCCATCGCCCCGGTGCTGCGCGCGCGGGTAGGGCGGTTGATCAATAGCAAGATGCCAACCGGCGTAGCAGTGAGCGCCGCGCAGAACCATGGCGGCCCGTTCCCGAGCACGGGGCATCCGGGATTCACTGCGGTGGGTATGCCCGGTGCCATCCGCCGTTTTGCCGCCCTGCACAGTTACGACGCGGTACCCGATGCGCTGCTGCCTGCTGAATTACGTCAACGCAATCCAGGCGGCGTGGCGCGTTTGGTCGATGGGCAGTGGAGCACCGCCGATCTTGGAGCGGGCGCATGAGCAGCCAGATCGGCGGGCTGTCGCTGGAGCAGGCGCGCGCGCAGCTGGCACCGTGGACCCAACGCGCCGCGCCGATCGCCGCGGGCGAATACGAGCGCCGCATCGAGCGCGCACGTCGTTTGATGCGCGCGCATGGCGTGGATGCGCTGTTGATCGGCGCCGGCACCTCGCTGCGCTATTTCACCGGCGTGCCATGGGGGGCGAGCGAACGTCTGGTAGCGTTGCTGCTGATGCTGGACGGCGACCCGGTATTGATCTGCCCCGCATTCGAAGAAGGCTCGCTGGATGCGGTGCTGAAGATCCCGGTGGCTAAATACCTGTGGGAAGAACACGACGACCCGTACGTACTGGTGGTGCAGGCCATGAACGAGCGCCATGCGCATGCCTTGGCGCTGGACCCGGGCATTGCATTCGCCGTGCACACCGGTCTGCGCGCCCATCTGGGCAAGGCGATTCGCGATGCCGGCGTCATCATCGATGGCTGCCGCATGTGCAAGTCGCCGGCCGAGCTGGCATTGATGCAGCAGGCCTGCGAGATGACCTTGCTGGTGCAGCGGCTGGCTGCGGGCATCGCGTACGAGGGCATCGGCACCGATCAACTGGTGCGCTTCATCGATGAGGCGCATCGCGCGCTGGGCGCGGATAACGGTTCGACCTTCTGCATCGTGCAGTACGGCCATGCCACCGCGTTTCCGCACGGCATTCCCGGTGTGCAGCACCTGCGCGAAGGCGAGCTGGTGCTGATCGATACCGGCTGCACCGTGCAGGGCTACCACTCCGACATCACCCGCACCTGGATCTATGGTGCCCCCAATGATGCGCAGCGGCGCATCTGGGACCTGGAACAGGCCGCGCAGGCGGCGGCGTTTGCGGCGATACGCCCCGGCGTGGCGTGCGAGGCGGTGGATCAGGCGGCACGCACCGTATTGGAAGCTGCCGGGCTCGGCCCCGACTATCGGTTGCCCGGCCTGCCGCATCGCACCGGTCACGGTTGCGGGTTAGCGATTCACGAGGCGCCGTATCTGGTGCGCGGCAATGCGCTGCCGCTGCAGCCGGGCATGTGCGCCAGCAACGAGCCGATGATCGTGGTGCCGGAGCAGTTCGGTGTGCGCTTGGAAGACCATTTCTACGTCACCGATGCCGGCGCGCAGTGGTTCACGCCGCCGTCGGTGGCGATCGATCAACCGTTTGCCTGAATCTGCAAGGGTTCACGCGCGCGTAGGAGCGCACCCGGGCGCGACGGACATTCCCGAGTAACGCCATTCGCGCTCAGGCGCGCTCCGACCGCTGTTCTTGCATCTAGGAGTGAATGCATGAAGCACCTGCGTCCTGTCGCCATCGGTCCGGTTGTCGCCGGTTTACTCGCAGCCGCGTTGTTCACCGCCTGCAAGCCGGTGCCGCCTGCAGCGGAGCAGGCGGCTACACCTGCCTCCGCCTCGACCGGCGAGCAGGCTGCCAAGGCCTTCGACACGCTGCTGGACAAGCAGTGGCAGTACCAACTGCAGCACAACCCGGAGTTCGCCAGCATCATCGGCGACAAGCGTTACAACGACCGCTGGAGCGATGACTCGCTGGAAGCCGTGCAAGCAGATCGCACCGCAACGGCCGACCTGCTCAAGCAGTTCGAAGCAGTGGATGCCAAGACGCTGGACGAACAGCGCCAGCTCAGCCTGCAGATGATGCTGGGCCAGTTGCGCGACACGCTGGAAGGCATCGATCTGAAGACCTATGCGATGCCGCTGGAACCGATTGGCGGCATACAGCTGGCGCTGGCCGGGTATGGCGACGCATTCCCGTTCGAAAACGCCAAGGACTATCAGGATTACATCAAGCGCCTGCAGACCATTCCGACGGTGATCGACCAGGTGATCGCGGTGTCGCGCCAAGGTGCCAAGGATGGCCTCACCCAGCCGCGGTATCTGCTGGAGCGCCTGCCCGAGCAGATCGACAAGATTGCCGCGTTGACCGGCGAGCAAAGCCCGTTCGCCTCGCCGTTGAAAAAGCGCGGCGCCGCGGTGCCGGCCGATCAACGCGATGTGCTGCGCAAACAACTGCTCGCAGCGATCGACCAGCAGGTGCGCCCTGCCTACGGCAAGCTGGCCGCGTTCGTGCGCGAGGAATACGCCGCGCAAGGGCGCGCGCAGGAAGGCCTGTGGTCGCTGCCCGATGGCGAGCGCCGTTATCGCTATGCCATCCATACCCAGACCACCACCGATATGGCGCCGGAGGACATCCACCAGATCGGTTTGAAGGAGGTCGCGCGCATCGAAGGCGAGATGACGGTGATCGCCAAGGCACAGGGTTTTGCCGATCTGGCGAGCTTCCGCAAGTCAGTGGAGACTGACACGCGCCACTTCGCCACCTCGGGCGAGCAGATTCTGCAGCAGTACCGCCAGTACATCGCGGCGATGGAACCGGAGCTGCCCAAGCTGTTCGGTCATCTGCCCAACACCCCGCTGGACGTGCAGGCGATGCCGGCGTTCCGGCGCACCGCACCGGGCGCCGAATACTGGCAGAGCAATCCGAAAGGCACCAAGCCAGCAATCGTGAAGGTCAACACCAGCGACTTCGCCAGCCGCACGCTGATCAATATCGAAACCACGGCCTATCACGAAGGCGTGCCGGGCCATCACCTGCAGATTTCGCTCGCGCAGACGCTGCCGTTGCCGCCGTTCCGCCAGCAGGCCGGCTACAACGCCTATATCGAAGGCTGGGCGCTGTATGCCGAGCGCCTCGGCAAGGAGATCGGTTTCTTCAAGGATCCGTACAACGATTACGGGCGTCTGTCTGGAGAATTGCTGCGCGCCAATCGGCTGGTGCTCGATACCGGTGTGCATTACAAGCACTGGAATCGCCAGCAAATGGTGGATTTCTTCCACGCGCATCCGTCAGACGACGAGCCCAGCATCCAGTCCGAAACCGACCGCTACATCGTGTGGCCGGGCCAGGCGCTGGGCTACAAGCTCGGCCAGCTGCAGATCCTGGCATTGCGTGCGGAAGCGGAAAAAGAACTTGGCGAGCGCTTCGATGTGCGCGCCTTCCATGATGCGGTGCTCGGCGGCGGTGCGATGCCGCTGGCGATGCTGCAGCAACGCGTGCGGCAGTGGATTGCGCAGGCCAAGACGACACCGGAGGCAAACAAATGACGAAGGGCAGCGTATTACGTGCGAGCGCATTGAGTCTGTTGATCGCAGCCAGCCTGAGCGGTCTGGCCCTGCCGGCGCAGGCAGCCGACGCCGCTGTGGCGGCCACGCAGGCCAGCGCAGCGGCACGCTTCAAGGCCTTGTACACGCGCGAATGGCGCTGGCGGCAAGCCCAGGCGTCCGGCGCGGTGGATGAGGACAATCAGGCCACGCAGGAGCAGCAATCCGATCATCTGCCCAAGGTCGATGTCGCCACGCAGAATCTGCGCACGGCGTATTGGCAACAGGCGTTGACCGCACTGGATGCCATTCCGCAGGCGCAGTTGTCCGCCGAAGATCAGGTGAGTTACCAGGTGTATCGGCAACAGTTGCAGGTGTTGCTGGATCAGCAGCATTTTCGCGCCTGGGAAATGCCGTTCAACAGCGACTCGGCGTTCTGGAGCGATCTGGGGTTCAGCGCCGAGGCCAAGCTGCGCACGCGCGAGGATTACCAGCGTTATCTGAAGATGTTGGCCGACATCCCGCGCTATTTCACCGAACACACCGACAATATGCGCGCTGGGTTGGCGCGCGGTTTCAGCCAGCCTCGGGTCACGATGACCGGCCGCGACCAATCCATCGCCGATGTGGCGCAGGCCAACGGTGAGGCCAATCCGTTCTACGCGCCGTTCAAGCAAATGCCGGCGACGCTGCCGGCCGATGTGCAGGCGCAACTGCGCCGGCAAGCGGTCAGGGCCATCGATACGCAGGTGGTGCCGGCGTACGCCAGGTTGCTGGACTTCATCCGCAATGAGTACCAGCCGCGTGCGCGCACAACGCTGGCCGCCGAAGCTTTGCCGGACGGGCAGGCGTATTACCGCGCGCAGATTCGCGAGTTCACCACGCTGGATTTGAGCCCCGATCAGATCCATCAGATCGGCTTGCAGGAAGTGGCCAAGCTCCGCAAGCAGATGGACCAGACCATCGCGGCCAGCGGCTTCAAGCCGCCGGCCGGCCAGGCGGTGTTTCCGGCGTTTCTGCATTTCCTGCGTACCGACCCGCAGTTCTACGCCAAGACCCCGGAAGAGTTGCTCAAGCAGGCGGCCTGGATCGCCAAGCGTGTGGACGCCAAGGTGGGCGATTACATCGGCCGGCTGCCGCGCCGACGTTTTGCGATCGAACCGGTGCCGCCGGAGCTGGCACCGTTCTACACCGGTGGCCGCGGTGGGCCGGGCATCTATTTGGTCAACACCTACAACCTGCCGTCGCGGCCGCTGTACAACCTCACCGCGCTGACCTTGCATGAGTCCTCGCCAGGCCACGCATTGCAGATGCCGCTGGCGGCAGAGGCGCAAGGCTTGCCGGAGTTCCGTCGTTACGGCTTTATCTCTGCCTACGGCGAGGGTTGGGCGCTGTATTCGGAGTATCTGGGCCAGGAAATGGGCATGTACGACACGCCCTACGACCGCTTCGGTTACCTGACGTACCAGATGTGGCGCGCCTGCCGGCTGGTGATCGATACCGGCATCCATCACAAGGGCTGGACACGCGAACAGGCCCAGGCCTACCTGCGCGACAACACCGCGTTGAGCGAGCACGAAGTGACCACCGAGGTGGACCGCTATATCGCCTGGCCGGGCCAGGCGCTGTCCTACTACCTGGGCGAGCTGAAAATGCTTGAGCTGCGCCACAAGGCAGAAACTGCACTCGGCGAGAGGTTCGACCTGCGTCACTTCCACGATGCGCTGCTGCAGACCGGTTCGGTGCCGTTGCCGGTGCTGGAAGCACGCATCGACCGCTTTATCGCCGATGGTGGCGTGTCGCCGTATCCAAATGACGACGCCGCAGATGCATCGGCAGAGGCGAACGCGTCTGCCAGCGACTGACACCTGCCGGCACATCATGGCTTTCCTGCAGTAACTGCGCTTTCCACTCTTCGGGGCGACGGATGACCACACACGCTGCAACCACGCAAGGCAAGTTCCACAAGCGGCTGAGTCTGACCGACCTGACCTTTATCGGGCTGGGTTCGATCTTCGGCTCCGGGTGGTTGTTTTCGGCCAGCCACGTGTCCTCGATTGCAGGGCCGGCCGGCATCGTGTCCTGGATCCTCGGCGGCATCGCGGTGCTGCTGCTCGGGCTGGTGTATTGCGAACTCGGTGCGGCGTTACCGCGTGCGGGCGGGGTGGTGCGCTACCCGGAGTATTCGCATGGCGCCTTGCTCGGCGCGCTGACCGGCTTCATCACGCTGATCGCGTTTTCCAGCTTGATTGCGATCGAAGTGGAAGCGGCGCGGCAATACGCAGCAGCGTGGTTCCCGTCGTTGAGTCAAGCAAATAGTACGCACCCCAGCGTGTGGGGCTGGCTGGTGCAGTTGGCCTTGCTGGTGCTGTTTTTCCTGCTCAACTATTTCAGCGTCAAGACGTTCGCGTTGGCGAACAACATCGTCAGCATCTTCAAGTTTTTGGTGCCTATCCTGGTGATCGTACTGCTGATGCGGCATTTCAATGCAGATAATCTCACCGTGCATGGGGTCGCACCCTCGGGCATGGCCGGCGTGGAAGCGGCGATCTCGGCCGGCGGCATCATCTTCGCGTACCTGGGGCTGACCCCGATCGTGTCGGTGGCCAGCGAAGTACGCGATCCACAGCGCAATATTCCCATTGCGCTGATCCTGTCGGTGGCGCTGTCAACGGTGATTTACGTGCTGCTGCAGCTGGCGTTTCTGGGCAGCATTCCTGCCGGGCAAATCGCACAAGGTTGGACTGGCATCGACAAGGCCTTCTCGCTGCCGTACCACGACATCGCCTTGGCCTTGGGCATGGCGTGGCTGGCCACGCTGGTGATCTGCGATGCGGTGGTCTCGCCCAGCGGCACCGGCAATATCTACATGAATGCCACGCCGCGCGTGGTGTACGGCTGGGCGCGGAGCGGTGGGTTTTTGCCGGGCTTGACGCGGGTGCACCCGGTGTCGGGCATCCCGCGTCCTGCGTTGTGGTTGAGCCTGGGCTTGTCGATCTTCTGGACGCTGCCGTTCCCTTCGTGGGAAACGCTGATCGGCGTGGTGTCGGCCGCCTTGGTGCTGAGCTACGCGGTGGCGCCGGTCGCGGTGGCGGCGTTGCGCCGCAGTGCGCCGGCGTTGCCACGGCCATTTTTCGTGCGCGGCCTGACGGTGTTGGGGCCGCTGTCGTTCATGGTGGCGGCGTTGATCGTGTATTGGTCCACCTGGCCGACCTTGTCGTGGCTGCTCGGCTTGCAGGTGCTCGCATTCGCGCTGTACGTGCTGTATCGCTTGCCCTCGCGTGAGGGGCGCACCCGATTGTTGCGGCAGGTGTGCGCGTCGTTGTGGCTGATCGTGTTCTTCGTGCTGGTGATGCTGGTGTCGTGGGCCGGCACGTTTGGCGGACACGGCTGGATCGCGTACCCGTTCGATACGCTGAGCGTGGCAGCGATTGCGTTCTTCATTTACCACTGGGGCGCGCGCAGCGGGTTGCGCAGCGACGAGCTGGCGCTGGAGGAAGACGATGGTGAGTGATGCGCGCCGCAGCGCATCTGCGTTGTGCCGGTGGCGTGCGCTGGTTGCGTGCATCGTGGTGTGGTCGGGTGTGGCACAGGCTGCGCCTAGCGTTGCCGATTACCAACGCTCGCTGGGCCTCCGCGAACAGTGGATCACGCTGACAGAGAATGTCGCCTGGCCGGCGCAGTGGCAGGACGACGGCAGGTTCTATTACCGCAAGACAGTGCCGGGCGGCTTCGTATTCGTCAGTGCCGATGTGGCCACGCTGCAGAAGCAGCCGGCCTTCGATCAGGCACGGGTGGCACAGGGCCTGAGTGCAGCAACCGGTAAGACCTATGCGCCGCTGCGGCTGCCGTTCGAGCGGTTTTTCTTTTCAAAAGAGGGCGAACGCAGCGACGGTGCGATTATCTTTGCACTGTACGATGCGGCCTGGCGCTGCACGCTGACCACTTACCACTGCGCGCCCGATGCACGGCCGCAGGCGCAGTCACGTCCACGCGGTTTCGGCGTGGTGCGCGACCCGCTGGTGCCGGCCGACACCACGCCGTCTCGCTCGCCGGATGCCAGGTGGGAGGTGCTGGCCGATGGTTGGAACCTGATGCTGCGCCGTGTCGCCGATGGGCAGGTAACCCGGCTCAGTAGCGACGGCCGTGCCGATGATTATTTCGACCTGGAGAGTGTTGCCTGGTCGCCGGATTCGCAGCAGCTGGCGGTCTATCGCGTGCGCCCCGGGCTGGCCCGCCGTGTCACCCGCGTGGAGGCCGCACCGGCCGGTGGCGGACAACCGGTGGTGCACACCCAGCTATATCCCAAGCCAGGCGATGCGGTGGATGTGGAGCGGCCAGTGCTGTTCGCGCTGGACGGCACACGGCGCGATGTGGAAACGGACATGTTCGACAACCCGTATTCGCTGTCGCCGCTGCAGTGGCGCAGCGATGGGCGCAGTGTGGCGTTCGAGTACGTGCAACGCGGCTTCCAGCGTATGCGCGTGATTGCGGTGGATGCCCGCAGCGGGCGCGCGCATGTGGCAGTTGGCGAAGACGCCCGCACGTTCGTCTATGCCGACCGCAGTTTTCGCCACGACGTGGATGGGCGCGGCGATGAGGTGCTGTGGATTTCCGAACGCGATGGCTGGCGGCACCTGTATCTGTTCGATGGGCGTAACGGCCAGCTGAAACGCCAGCTCACCCGCGGGCCGTGGGTGGTACGCGATGTACTGCGCGTGGACGATATGCAGCGCCGCATCTGGTTCACCGCCAGCGGGATGGATGCGGGTAAAGACCCGTACTATCGGCAGCTGTACAGCGTGGATTTCGATGGCCGCCGGTTGGTGCGCCTGACCCACACCGATGCCGACCATGATGTAGCGATTGCCGATGACGGCCAGCATTACGTCGATGTCTATTCGCGTCCGGATCTGCCGCCGGTGATGGAGCTGCACGCCATCGACGGGCAACTGCTGCACACCGTGGAGCGCGGCAACATCGACAAGCTGCAGGCCGCCGGCTGGCGTGCGCCGGAGACCTTCATGGCCAAGGGTCGCGACGGCAGCACCGACATCTGGGGCATGGTGGTACGCCCGCGCGATTACGACCCGCGCAAACGCTACCCGGTGATCGAAAACATCTACGCCGGGCCGCACGATGCCTTCGTGCCCAAGACGTTCTGGCCGTTCGGTTATCACTCCGGTGGCGACAAGCAGATCGGCATGCAGGCGCAGGCCGATCTGGGTTTCATCGTGGTGATGATCGACGGCATGGGCACCGCCAATCGCTCCAAGGCGTTTCACGATGTTGCGTGGAAGAACCTGGGCGATTCCGGCTTTGCCGATCGCATCGCCTGGCATCGTGCACTGGCGGCCAAGGATCCGTCTTACGACATCAGCCGCGTGGGCATCTATGGTGCGTCGGCGGGGGGGCAGAGCACGCTGGGAGCGCTCGAACGTCATCCGGAGTTCTACAAGGTGGGCGTGGCGTTTGTGGGGTGCTACGACAACCGCATGGACAAGATCAGCTGGAACGAGCAGTGGATGGGCTGGCCGGTGGACGCGAGCTACGTGGAGGCGTCCGGCGTGGTCAATGCGAGCAAGCTGCAAGGCGACCTGCTGCTGATTGTCGGCGAGCAGGACAGCAATGTGGATCCAGCGTCCACCGCGCAGGTGGTCGATGCCTTGATCAAGGCCGGCAAGGAGTTCGATCTGCTCAATGTGCCAGGTGGCGAGCATACGGTGGGCCGCTCCAGCGGGCCGATCGATTACGTGCAACGCCGCCAGTACGACTTCTTCGTGCGCCATCTGCGCAACGAGCCCACGCCGCACTGGAATTCCCTGCCGTCGGAGGCGCAATGATGCGTTTGTTTGCTCGATTCAAGCCACAACGGCGCGGCCGGGTTGCCGGCTTTTTGTGGTTCGTCGCGCTGCTGTCGGGCAACATGCCGCTGCTTGCCATCGCAGAAGAACTGCCATGCGTCGTCACCCAGAACGGGCGCCATGCGGTCTTCGTCGATGGTGCGCCGTGCACCAGCTTGGCCGCGCAACTGCACAACTCCAGCGCATGGCCAGCGGTGTTGCCGCAAGCCCTCGACGACGTGGTGGCTCTGCATGCCAATACGCTGGAAGCACCGGTGTATTGAGCGCAATTCGAGCCGGAACAGGGGCGCTTCGACACCACGAACGTGGACGTGCTGATTGCCGGGGCCCGCAGGCGCGGCCTTGCTGTGGTTCGGCAGCTGGAAGAACGGCCAGATGCATGACGTGCCGGAATGGATCAAGCGCAACGAGGCGACGTACCCGCGCATGCGCGACGCCAACGGCGAGCCGGTGGATGTGTTGTCGCCACAGCCAACATGCAGGCCGATGCGCGCGCGTTCACTGCGTTGATGCAGCATCTGTGCAAGGTCGATGGCGACCGCCACACCGTGATTCTGGTGCAGGTGGAAAACGAGCCGGGCGCGGTCGGCACCGTGCGCGACCACGGCCCGGCCGGCGAGGCGGCGCTCGCACAACCGGTGCCGGCCGAGATTGCGCGCGCGGTGGGTAAACCGCAGGGCAGCTGGCAACAGGGGTTCGGCGCCGAGGCTGCGTAAGCCTTCAATGCACATGCAACCGCCGCGTACATCGAGCAGAGGTGGCCGCCGCCGGCAAGCGTGTGAACCCATTGCCGCTCTACGTCAACACCTGGTTGCGCTACAAGGGCAAGCGGTATCCGGGCATGGACTATCCGTCCGGCGGCACCACGGTGAACATGGTCGCGCTGTTGCGCGCGGCCACGCCGTCGATCGATTTCATCGGCACCGACATCGACACCAACGATTACAACGAAGACACCAAGGTCATCGGCCAATACGCGCGACCGGACAACCCGGCCTGGGTGTCGGAAACAGGCTTCGGCGCCGCCACCGCACCGTCCCTGTTTCATGTACTGGGGCAGGGCGGCGTCGGCTTTTCGGTATTCGGAATGGATGGCAACCCCGATAGCGAGGCCAACCGCGCAGCAAGTGCGGCCCATGCGGCAAACTTCAAACTGCTCGGCCCGATGCAGCGGATTCTGGCGCAGGCCGCCTTCGCCGGCCGTCTGCAGGCGGTCGCCGAGCAATCCGGCGCGCCGCAGCGCACGCTGCGTTTCGGCGAATGGGAGGCCAAGGTCTCGTTCGGCGCGCCCATGTGGGGCGATGCGCCGCCCATTCTGCCCGGCAACGACGACCACGCCGGCCGGTGACTGGTGGCGCAGCTTGGGCCGGAGGAATTTCTGGTGACCGGCATGGCCGCACGCATTGAATTTTCCCGCAACGCGGCCGATACCCGTCATGGACAACTGTTGCGGGTGGAGCAGGGGCGGTATGGCGACGGGCGCTGGCAGGTGCAAAAGCAGCTCAACGGCGACCAGACCGATGACGGGCTCAACTTCGGGCGTGCGCCTGCGGACGGCAATGTGCCTGTGGTGTTGCCGGTTCGGGTGGGTACTCACTGCGCCGTGCTGATCGTGTTGTTGCCGCCTTCCGCCTGTTGTCTGCAATGGGTTGAGCCTTGTTCGAAACCACTCACCGCCACACCGGAGTCACCATGAGCATCAGCAGCATCGCAAGTTCCGGAATGCAGGTCGCCGCGCTGCGTCAGCAGGTAGCCGCCAGTAATGTGGCCCGTCTGCCGGTGGACGGCAGCCAACGTCAGTCTGTCGCGGCTAGTACGCAGGCCAATGGCGGCGTGGCAGCGAACGTGGTGAATGTCAGTGCCGACCCGTCTGCGCCAGCGACCGATCTGGTCGAAGGTGTATCGGCACGCAACGATTTCCAGGCAAATGCCAATGTGTTGCGTCGCTCCGACGAGATGCTGGGTAGCTTGTTGGACGTGTTGACCTAGCCGGTTCGGCCTACACGACGACGGTCTTCGACCTGTTGCATTGGATGCATGGCGCGTTCCGCAAGCGATCAGTGCACAGCGCCCCCACTCTGCCGGTTTGCTGCAGGGGTCTTGCCCACCCACCATCGCAGGACACGCTTTTCCCGACGGTCCCCGGGTCTGGCCGATTGCCGCGATGGCTGCCGGCACGCTCTCCTTTGCCGCGCTCAGCTGGGTCGCAACACCTCGGCCAAGCGCGCACCATCGGGCGCACCCAACCCAGTATTGGCATCCCAGCCGGTACAGGCGCGGAAGCCGGCGTTGTCGCCTGCCACGATGTCGCGGAATGCGCCCGGCTGGCCGTACAGGCGCGGCAGCACGAAATGGGGCTGCATGCGGTTTGCGCCGTAGATGCGCGCAAGCAGGGCCGCCCATAATGGTGCAGCGGCACTGGTGCCGCCCATCACTGCCGGCTGCCCGTTGATCGACAGGTAGTAGCCGGTCTGCGCATCGGCGTTGGCCGCCACATCGGGAACACCACGCATGCGCAGCTGGCGTGACTGCTGCTGTGCATCGGTCAGACGCAGATCCTTCTGCCAGGCTGGTCGTGCAAAGAACCTGCTTTCTCCACCGCCGCCGTTCGCCCATGCCTGCTCGTTGGCGCTGTCCGCCGTCACCTGGAGCCGAGTGCCGCCGCAGGCGAGCACGAACGGGCTGGATGCGGGAAAGCAGACATTCAATCCTGGCTGCCCGTCGCCGGCGCCGTCGTCGCCCGCGGCAATGCACACGGTGATGCCCATCAATGCAGCGGCCTGAAACGCACAGTCGTAGGCCTGGCGCGATTGCGGCGTCCATTGCGATTCGGTGAAGCCCCAGCTGATCACGATGATTCCCGGGGCATGCTCGGTGTCGTGGATGGCGGCGTTGATCGCTTCCAGAAAGCCGTTGTCGGTGTTGGGTGCGAAATACACCACCAGTTTGGCGCCCGGTACGAGCGCCCCGGCGATCTGGATATCCATCTGCGCTTCGACATCGGCATTTGCCGTACCGTGACTGACGGTGTTGGTGGCGCCGGGCAACAGCACATCCACCAGCGTCGGCATGGGGATGCGCAGCTGCGCGAAATAGGCGGCCATCTGCTCGCGTGCATAGCCGCCGCCCAGCACGATGATGCCGATGCATTGCCCGTGACCGTCGTGCTCGGGAAAGCCGTACAACTGCGCCAGCTGCGGTGGCGTGTACTGCATGATGGGGCCATCTTCCGGCGATGCCGGCGTGGGCGGCGGCGTCGCGGTCGGCAGGGATGCGCTTGCGTCAGGCACGCTGGGCAGCGTCTGCGCCTGCGGGCGCGCGTCCAGCCCCAGCACGGCGGTGACGATACCGGTGAGTGCCTGCGGAATCGATACAGGGCCGGTGCGGCCGCGATAGCGCGATGTGCCGTGCACGTATTCGCGCAGGCAGACATGGAACGCGGCCTCGCATTGCTGCACAGTGCCTTCAAGAATGACGTTGCCACTGTCTGCATGCGAATGTTCGACCGCCAGACCATAGCTGGCGGCAAAATCGGCAACGGCCTGCAGATCTGCCGCGCTGGCGGCGAAGCGTTCGCTGAACGCCGCGCGCGTCAATGCAACCGGTAGCGTGTTGGGCTGCAGCTGCAGCAGTGCATCGGCAGCGGCATTCAACGCCGGCATCCGCACCGCGAGCAGGACACGCAGGCGTTCGTCCTGCGGCGGTTTGCCGGCCTCCAGGATGGAGGGGACGGTGTGGCGCTCACTGCCAGCGAGGACTGTGTGCATGCGGGGAGACTTCCATTTAGGTGAGTGAGCCGAGGTGGGTTGGTGCATGTCGGAATGTAGCCGTTGCATGCTGCATGAACACTGCAACAAGCACCGCTGCCAGCGCACGGCCTTCTGCATTCAATGCCATGTGCGGGTGATAGGTGCAGCCGGTGCCACGTGCGATGGACTGCAATGCGAAGCGCTGAGGCATCGATTGGTGGGCCACCGGTCAATGACACCCAACGGCAGTGGGGTGCCGCAGGATCAGCATTGCCCGCTTCCGCCTCAGATCCTGCGACAGGGTGTCGCGTGGCTTGCAGCGCTGCCGGCCCTGGCGCATCCACGGCCGCCGCGAGTACACCGTTCAGCTGCCCACGCACAGTAGCGATGTGCAGATTTCCGCATGGGTGTCTGACCGCTGTCACAAGACGCGGTGCGTGAAGGCGCGCACGATGGGCCACGATCATTCGAGGGCGCAACGATGGACCGTAGAACCTTTTTGCGTCAGGGTATGGCCGCCACTGCGGCTGTTGGTGCGGGTGCCGTCCTGGCAATGCCGGCCACAACTGCCGCAGCAGCGGCGCTGCCTGCGCCAGTGCTTCCCCGGCTGGAACCGCTGCCTTCGGCCGCGCATGTCGGCATCAGGCTGTGCAGCTTTACTCACCTGCAACAGCACTGGACGGTCTACGAGCATCTGGACGACGCGCAAGGCCAGCTCACGGTGTGGAGCGACAGCGGCATGCTGCGGCTGGACAAGCGTACCGAGCCGGCGTATCCGGCCGAGGGCAAGCCATACTTCGGGTTGCCGCTGGCCGAGGTGGCGATGGCCGACGCCGACCTGCTGGCCGACCGCCTGCTGCGCGACGGCGACCCGGATGAGGCGCAGGTGCGCGATGTGGCGCCGCCGCCGGCTTCCTTGCTCGACCCCAAGGACAACGGCGGCCGTTGGCCTTGGACCACTTTCGTCGGCACGCGCGAAAGCCTGGACACCATGCCGATCCTGCCCAATGGCCGCAGCCGCACTTCGCGGCCGGAACACGCGTTTGCCGAACTTGGCGAAACGGCGCTGATCAAACGCCGCGAAGAAGGCGTGCTCGGCGGCTGGATGCCGGCGGTGCGCAAGGTGATGCGCTGCGAGGGCGAGCCGGACAGCTGGTACGACGTGTTGGTGTTTGCCGATGTGCGGGCACGCGATCGCTTCGTGGTGCAGACCTGGCACCGCACGATGAAGGTCAAGGCCGGCGCCATCGTCGCGGTGCACTACACGCACAGCTACCCCGAATTTGCGCCATCGCGCAGCGCCGCCACGGCCGAACAGTTCTACGCGGCGTTGATCGATTTCGCGGCGTACTGGCAGCAGGCGCTGGACGGCACCGTGCAGGCGCAGCTCCCCGATGCCAGCTGGAACGACATGGCGCAGTTCGCGTTCGCGCGTGAGCTGGTGGTACGTCCCGGCGGCGATTACCCCAAGTACGGCGCGGTGGAACGCGACTATTACGGCAACGAATACGACGGTTTCCAGGACACTTTCACCAGTTCTTTCTACGCCAATCTGGAGTGGGGCCGCTTCGCACAGGCTGCGGCGGTACTCGACAATTACTTCGATGAGTTCGTGCAGGACGATGGCCTGCCGAACATGCGTGGGCCGGAAGTGGGGCAATTCGGGCTGACCTTGTCGTTGCTGGCGCGGTATCTGCGTTACACCGGCGATGCGCCACGGCTGCGTCGCTTGCTGCCCAAGATTACCGCTACCGCGCAGGTGTTGTGCGCCTTGCACGACCAGGCGCTGGCATTGCCGCGCACCGCACACGGCTATGGCCTGCTGCACGGCTGGAACGAATCCGATGCCTGCCTGTTTCCCGATCCATCGCTGTGGTGGAAGCCGTATTACGCCAACAGCGCGTTGACCATCCGCGGCTGGGAAGACATTGCACAGGGATGGAGCACGCTCGGTGGCGATGCTGGCCAGGCCACCCAGTGGCAGCGCCGCGCGAAGCAACTGCGTGCGCGGCTGGAAGCCAGCCTGCGTGCCAATGTGCGTCGCGATCTCTCGCCGCCGTATGTGGGGCCGTTGCCCGGCACCAAACTGACCTTCCGCCAATCGCTGCTGCAGGAAAAGACCAGCGAACAGCAATGGCCGCACCGTGCGTATGCCGAGCTGCTGCAGGCCGATGTGTTGCCGGACGACCTGGCCCACCTGGTGATCGATTGCGTGCGCGGCCATGGCGGCACCAGCATTGGCGTGGTCGCCAATATCGCGCCGCCGGAGCCGGGTAGCCGCGACCTGCTCGGTTTTATTTCCTACGGCTATGCGCAACAACTGCTGCGTCTGGATCGCATCGAAGAATATCTGCTGTTCGTCTACGCGCACCGCTATCAGGTGCACACGCGCGGCAGCTGGACCGCCGGCGAAGTCAGTGGCATCACCGGTGGCATGCCGTTGTTTTGCATGCCTGCGCAGATGAGCATCCCGCTGCTGCTGCGCTGGATGCTGGTCAGCGACGACAGCGCGGGCGAGCAGTTGTTCCTTGCCCGCGCGGTACCGCGCGCATGGCTGGGCAGCGGTGCGCCGGTGGGCATCACCGCTGCGCCCACGCGCTGGGGCAAGGTCACCGTGACGCTGCGCACCGACGTTGCGGCGCGGTGCATCCGTGCCGATGTGCAGTTGCCCGAGCGCGCACCCAGGCGCACCTGGCTGACGCTGCGTGCTCCGGCAGGCACACGCCTGAAGCGCGTGCTGGTCGATGGCAAGCCGGTGCGACCGCAGGGCCCGCATGCTGATCGCGTCGCCCTGCCAAGCGCTGCTGCGTTGGTGCAAGTGCAGGCGTGGTACGTGTGAGCGTCGCTGCACGATGATCAAGCGTCGCTGATGCACGGCTGCATCGCACAAGATGCGGTCGCTGTGGTGCTGCAGACATCGCGCACCACAGTGCCACAACGTCGCTCGGCCGCAATGCTGCGTTCGTTCACAAGAGACCAGGACACATCGGATGACCGCACCGGCGTGTCACTGCTCAGGCAATGCAGGCATACCCGGAAGCAGGCAAAAGTACGCGATTTTCCGCATGCGTTTCGACTAAATTCGTCAAGACGGCGCGGCGGTGTTGCCGCAAGATTTTTTTAACGTAACGCATTTATGCTAGGTTACGTTAAAAAAATCTTGCGGCATGCGCTCTCAGGGGAGAGCGGTGCCGTTGCAGTTGCCGTCCTTGCATTCGTCGACACCTGTCGTTGAACCGACAGGTCGATGCAGTCGCTGTCGTGATCGATCTCCCATCTGTCCGCTGTTCCGGCGCGGCTTGGCCGTGCGCGGTTGCGCATGAAGGTGGGCCGTTCCCTGTGTCAGCACAAGGATTTCCGATGTCGCCCAGCCGCACTGTTGTTCTTGCCCAACGACTTGCCTTACAGAGCACTACGCTCGCTACAGCGCTGATGTTCGCGCTGGCAGTCACCGCGATGCCAGCTGCCGCGCAGCAGCGCAGCGATGACGCAGACGATGCCACTCAAACGTTGGATCAGGTCAACGTCACCGGCACCCATTTGCGCCGCGTCGATGCCGAAACCGCCAGTCCGGTGGTGGTGATCGACCGCCAGCGTATCGAAGACAGCGGGCAGAGCACGCTGGGGCAACTGCTGCAGCGCTTGCCGATGATGGCCGGCTTCCAGACCGGGCCTGCGCTCAATTCCAACTTCAGTCATGGCCGCGCGCTGGTGTCGCTACGCAATCTCGGACCAGAGCGCACGCTGGTGCTTGTCAACGGCCATCGCATGGCGGGGCCTGCCAGCAGCGTGGCATCAGCACCTGGCGTGGACGTCAACGCCATCCCCGCAGCGATGGTGGAGCGGGTGGAAGTGCTCACCGACGGCGCCTCGTCGGTGTACGGCTCCGATGCAATCGGCGGCGTGGTCAATGTCATTCTCAAGGACAGGTACGACGGTTTTGCTGCCACCGTGGACTACGCGCAAAGCTCGCATGGCGATGCCAATCGGCGCACGCTCGGGCTGGAATGGGGCAAGACCTGGGACCGCGGCGGTCTGATCCTGGGGCTTAGTCGCAACTCGATGAACCCGGTGTTCAATCGCGACCGCAGTTATGCGGCCAAGGCGGTGAAATATCTCGACGGACAGGTCGGCGAGATCCGCGGCGCCAACACCCGAGCCTTCCTGACCGACGGGCGCGTGCTGACACCGGTGGGTGGCGTCGCGCCGGGACCGGTCGGCGAAGATGCCTTCCGCCCCTACAATCGCGCCACCGACAGCTACAACGTCTACGACACGCAGTATCTGATTACCCCAATCCAGCGGACCAACGCTTCGCTGCACGGCAGTTTCGACGTGACCCAGGCGGTGCAGGCTTATGTGGATGTCTTCTGGACGCGCAGCAAGACGGTCTCGCGGCTGGATGCTTACGACCTGGAAATGCAGGACGCGGTGAACAACTACTACAACCCGTTCGGCGATCAACTGGACGCCTACTATGTGCGTTCCCCGCAGGCCAATACCCGCGTCTACACCTCCACCATGTTCCAGACCAATATCGTTGCCGGCCTGCGTGGGCGCCTTGCCGATAGCAGCTGGCAGTGGGATGCGGCCGCCGGCTATGCGAACTACAAGGACACCTTGGTACGTAACGGGTTCTCGGTGACATCCAAATTGAACAATGCGGTTGGCGCGTCGTTCCTGGACAACGATGGAGTGGTCAAGTGCGGCGCGCCCGGGGCGGTGATTGCCGGCTGCACGCCGATCAACGTCTTCAATCCCAATGATCCGGCCACCATCGCCGCATTGCGAGGCACCCAGCTGGCGGTGGATCTGATCGACAAGAGCCAGATGCGTTTTGTCGAGATCAGCGCCAACGGCGACCTGTTTAAACTGCCAGCCGGCGCGGTGCAGGCCGCGGTCGGCCTGGTGTATCGCACCAACAAGTTCGTACAGGGCACGACGAGTGATGTGGCCGCCGCCGATGCCGACGGCAATTGCGACTACAACGACGGCTGCATCCTCAAACAGGGGCGCGACGAGGCGGTAAGAGAGGCCTATGCAGAACTGCTGGTGCCGCTGCTGAAGGACGTGCCGTTTGCTGAGGTCTTGAATCTGAATCTCGGCTCGCGGTATTCCACGTACGACGCTTGGGGCAACACCACCAACAGCAAAGTCGCGATCGAATGGCGGCCGATTGCGAATCTATTGGTACGCGCCACCGGCTCGCAGGTCTTCCGTGCGCCGGCGTTGGGCGATTTGTATGGCTCGCCCTACAACACTGTGTTCGACACTACCGCCGATTTTCAGGACCCGTGTACGGGCTTCACCGGTGCGCCAAACCCGGCCTGCGCGAACGTGCCCAACGATGGCAGCTTCACCAATACCGCACAGTTCAATGTGGTTACCTCCGGCGCCAACAATGTGGGATTCAAGCTCAAGCCGGAGCGTGGCCGCTCCTACAATGTCGGGTTGGTCTATGACCCGGATCGGGTGCGTGGGTTATCGCTCAATGTGGATAGCTGGCGAGTCGTGCTGGACGACATGCTGAGCGGTGTCGGCGTGCAACAAGTGGTCAATGATTGCTTCGACGGCAGTGAATCTGCGTTTTGCCCACTGATTCAACGCGATACCGCAGGCCAACTGACGCGCGTGTCGGTGCCGTTCGCGTACAACAGTGGGAAGGTCGATACTCGCGGCTACGATGCAGGCATCCATTACACGCTGGCCAATACCGCTTGGGGCGCGTTTGCGGCGGAGGTGGATGCCACGTTCTTTTCCAGCTATCGCTTTGCGGGCGATGCGCATAACTACGTTGGCGAAAATTCCAGCTGGGGCAACATGCCACGCTGGCGCGCAGTCGCCAATCTGGCATGGGACAAAGGCCCGTGGCATGCGAGCTGGAACACACGTTACTTGGGCCGTACCGTCAACGGCAGCCAGTATGAGAATTTTTGCGCCGACACCAATGCCGATGGCAGTTGCGCCTATTTCCGGATCGGCTCGGTGGTGTATCACGACGCTTCGCTGAGCCGGAAGATTGCATCGCTGCATAGCACGCTTGCCGTAGGTGTCGACAATCTGGGCGACCGTAAGCCACCACGGTTCTACAGGTACTCCAATGCGGCCAATACCGAAGCGAGCACTTACGACACCCTGGGGCGGTATTTCTGGAGCCGCCTGCGAGTGGAGTTTTAGACGCGGCTGACAAAACAGAGCGAGCAGTCGGCGTGCGGATGTCGACGGCACGCGGAGATGTTCGCTTTGCGTCGCTTTACTTCGTGTTGAGCTATGTGCTCACAGCGTAAACAACTATGGTGAGTAGCGCTGCGTTACATGGGGTGCCATGCAGCGGGCAGTACCGCCGTTGTCTATCGTCGATGCGCGCCAGCCGCCGCATCGATCGCGCTGTCTTGCACGCTAATGGGATGGATGCATGAGGGAGTTACGCTGGACGTCGTTTTGGGCTCGGCACCGGCACCGGCGCTGGTTGCGCTTGACCCGGCGCACCGGCGCTGCTGCGCTGTTGTGGACATGCATCATGCTTGGCTGGTCACTTGCGGTCGCACAGGAAGCGCCGGTCGCCCAGCCCAACGCGATGATCGGCGAGCCGCTGTTCCGTGGCCTGGACCACCCGATACCCGACAGCGCGGTGCCGTTTGCGCCGGGCGGGCAACTGGCACGGATCTACGCTGCCGATGTTGCGCATGGCGCAGGTCAGGCGCCGGGCAATGATTTCTGGATCGACCGCATGCTGGCGCGCGAGGGAACCGGCGGTGGCTTCGACGATCGCAACGACTGGCTGTTTACCCGTGGTCGCGCTGCGTATCTGACGTATCACGCGCCTGATGCGCCGGGATTCGTCGGGCAGGTGGCGTATTGGCATTCCACCGATTACGACGCGTTGTTCCACATCTACACCACGCTGGGCAAGCGTCATGTTCAATGGAAGGAGCGTTCGCTGCAGCGGCGGCAGACACCGAGTTATTTCACGACGGTGTTCGAAGATGCCGGCGCAGGCGTGCGCATGCGGCTGGTCAAGTACATCACCGAACAGAACGTGGCGGTGGCCAGTGTCGTGCTGTCCAGTCTGGATGGCGGGGCGCACACGGTATCCCTACAAGCAGTCTCCCCGATTGCCCAGCATGCCGATGGCAAGGAGCTGACCGGCGCATTCGACGCCTACAACCACATCACGACGGTATTTCCGCGTTTATCCGGCGATGGATTCCATGTCGAGGGGCAACGCCTGGTTCGCGAGGTGGACATTCCCGCCAGCGGCGAAACCGCGGCAATCAAGTTGCAGCTTGGCATGCTGACCCGCGAGTTACCCGAAGCGCGCGCCGAGTACACGCGCATTGCCTCGCAAACGCCGCAGCAGGCCTACCAGCAGCATGTGGCCAGCTACAACCACTGGTGGGTGGACAACCTGCCGTACCTGGACACGCCTGACGAGAACATCAGCAAGAGCCTGTTCTACCGTTGGTGGGTACTGCGCTTCAACTTTCTCGATGCCAACGTCCCCGGCAACGACTATCAGTTTCCGGTCGCCATCGAGGGCGTGCTCGGCTACGACAATGCCATCGTGCTGACGGCCGGGATGTTCCTGGACGATCTGAAGTACCTGCGCAATCCGCTGTACGCCTATGGCACCTGGCTCAGCGCGGGCGAAACCGCGGGCGGCGGCAAGTACACCGACAACCCGGGCTCGCCGGAGAACTGGTCCAATTCCTACGCGCAATACATCACGGCCGCCGCATGGCGGTCGATGCAGATCCACGGGGGGCCGGCGGCGCTGGTGGGCAAGTTGGCACGCTATGGCAGCGGTGACGTGGATGGTGTGTTGGCCGCCTACGATCTCAATCACAACGGCTTGATCGAATACGACTGGGCAGCGATGACCGGTAACGACGCCGATGCGGTGTCGTTCGATTGGGCCGCTCAACACGGCCAGATCCGCATGGACCGCACCGAGAGCGCCTATGTCTATGCCAATGCGCAGGCGGCAGCGCAGGCCGCGGTGCTCGCAGGCGATACCGCCACTGCGCAGCGCATGCAGGCCACCGCGCGCCGCATCCGCAAGGCCACGCTTGAGGTGTTATGGCAGGATCACAGCGACACGCCCGATTCGGTCGGGCTCTATGGCGATCTGCTCAAGCATCGCCAGGCCGACGGTCCGCGGCTAGCGGTCGATTGGAAGGAAACCAACAACTACTATCCCTTCAGCGTGGGCTTGATGCCCAAGCACGGCGATAGCGACTACGACCCCAAGTATGTGCGCGCATTGCGGCTGTTCGCCGACGCAGCGCAATACCCGTTGTTTCCGTTCTACACCGCCAACCAGGTGGACATGCAGGCGCGCGGCAGCGGCACCGATGTGGGCAGCAATAATTTTTCCACCATCAATGCAACCGTGGCGTTTCGCCTGTTGGGCTCGGCCTTGCGCGATTATCCCAGCCCATATTTGAACGCGCAGAGCTATCGCAAATTGCTGTACTGGAACGCGTGGGCGCCCTTTATCAATGGCGACAACCGCTATCCGGACCAGAACGAATTCTGGGCCAAGGGCAGTGCCAGGAACGGCGGCAAGATCGGCTACCGCTCGTGGATCCACCATACCCAGCTGGGCGCGACCAACTTCACCATGATCGAGGATGCGATGGGCTTTCGCCCGCGCAGCGACGGCAAGATCGAGCTGTATCCTATCGATATCGGCTGGGATCATTTCGCCGCTGACAATCTGCGCTATCGCGACCGCAATCTGAGCATCGCCTGGGATCGCGATGGCAGCCACTACGGCGGACGGATCCCCAAGGGCTATAGCGTCTATCTGGATGGCCGCTTGGCGTTTCGCGTGGATCGGCTGGCACACGTGATCTACGACCCGGCCAGCGGGCAGGTGAGCCCAGCGCCGGATGCGGTCAATCGCAATGGTGCCGCGCAAGTGCTCCAAGCCCATCCTGCTGCAGTGGCCTCGATGACGCAGGTGTCGTTCGCCGCCGGCACGCGGATCGCGCAGATCCTGGCCAAGGCCGGTGTGGATGTGACCCTGCCACCAGCGCGTAGCCGCAACCTGGCGCAGGGCGCGCGTGTCAGCGCCAGTTTTGCTGCTGCTGGTTTGCCAGCAACGGCTGCGGTGGACGGCAGTACCGCCAGTACGCCGTTCTGGGGCACCGCAGGCTCGCCGTCCGCCAGCGACTGGATCGCACTGGACCTGGGCGGCATGCGGACGCTGGATCAGGTGGTGCTGTACTTCTATCGCAGCTCCTCGCCGGGCGGCGATCAGAACGGCTTTCCGTCCGGAACGCAGCCTGGCTACGCAGCACCGTGGGTCTACGCCGTGCAATATCAGGACGGCAGCGGGGCGTGGAAGACCATTCCCGGGCAGGTGCGCGATGCCACGATGGCTGAAGGCAATCGCAATCGGGTGCGCTTTCCCGCAATCCAGACCGCAGCGCTACGCGTGGTGGTGACCCATGCCGGCACGGCGCGCACGGGCATCAAGGAAATCCAGGTGTTCGACAGCGGCTTGCCGGCGCCGGCGTTCGCGGGCAACACGCCGCCGCAGGTGCAGGCGTGGCAGTTGGACACTCTCGGTGCCGATGGTGCGGTGGTGGTGCAGGCACGCGTCGGCGATGACGGCTTGCCCAATGGCTCGCTGCAGGTGCACTGGCGTGTGCAGCAGGCACCGGAAGGCGGCGATGCGGTGTTTGCCGATGCCGCTGCGCTGCAGACGTCGGTGCGTTTCACCCGTGCCGGGCAGTACACCTTGCGTCTGGTTGCCAACGACGGGGCGCTGATGGGGCATGCCGACGTGCAGGTCAACGCCCCGGCCTCTCGCCCGCTACAGAGCATCCCGTTGCAGGCCATGGCCAGTGTCAGTGCGCAACTCACAGGCATGCAGTACCGCGTGCAGGCCTTGAACGATGGGTTTATCCCAAAGGCAGGCAGTTTTCCCAGTGGCAGCCTGCGCTGGGGCAGTTACGGGCTCGACCAGCCGGCAACAGTGTGGTTGCAGTATCAGTGGCCACGACCTGTGCGGCTGTCGTCCAGTGCGCTCTATCTGTGGAACGACCAGCCCAACGGTGGGGTGGCCGCGCCTGCCAGCTGGAAGTTGCAGATGCTGCAGGACGGACGTTGGCAGGACATCGTCAGCAAGAGCGGGTACCCGATTGCCGCGGCGGCAACCGGCGCCGCAAGCACCGCCAGCTTTGCGCCGGTGGTGACCAACGGACTGCGCGTGGTGTTAACGACTCAGACCACGTCCGACGGGCACGCCGCCATTGGCGTAGACGAATGGCAGGCACTGTCTGAGCTGCCCAAGCAGATGGAGGCGATCGATCTGCGCACTGCTCCCGGGCAGACGCCGTCGCTGCCACAGGAGATCACCGCATTCTTTGCCGATGGCAGCGTGCTGCCGGTGGCGGTGCAGTGGTCCGATCTGGCCGCCAGCCGCCTGGGCCACGAAGGGGCGGTGGAACTGCAAGGCTTGGTGGAAGGCGCGATTCCCGTCAAGGCCACCATCTGGGTACGCGCAACGCCGCCCGGGCAGATCAATACCGTGCAGCCATTGCCGACGGTGACTGCGGTGGTCGGGCATGCACCGACGCTACCGGGTTTTGTCACGGTGCAATACAACGACGGTTCGCGTGAACGCTTGCCGGTGCAATGGCCCACGCTGGAAGCCGCGCGCTACGCACAGCCTGGCGAGATCCAGCTCACCGGCACTGCGCAAGGGCGTGCACCCGCCGGGAAAGTCTCGGTGCCGCTGGTATTGCAGATCCAGGCGGCTGCACCATGATGCGTCTGTTCTCCCGCGTGGTCGTACTGGCCTGCGGGTTGTCGCTGGCCAGCGCTCCGGCCTGTGCCGTGCAGCCGCCGCAGGGAACGCAGCTGCACGCACCCGGCAATCCCATCCTTGCCGACGGCAGCGAATATTCCGCCGACCCCGCGCCACTGGTGGCCGATGGCAAGCTGTACATCATTGCCGGCCGCGATACCGCTGCTCCCAATCTCAACGCGTTCGTCATGCCTGGCTGGCAACTGTTCGTCAGCAGCGATCCGGCTAGCGGTGAATGGACCCACTACCGCGATGTGCTGCGGCCCCAGCAAGTCTTTGCCTGGGCAGACAAGGGTCATGCCTACGCGTCCCAGATCGTGCAAGGCCCAGATGGGCGTTACTACCTGTATGCGCCAGTGCAGCAGCGCGATTCGCCCAACGCCGATCCTTTCGCGATCGGCGTGGCCGTGGCCGATAGCCCACTTGGCCCGTGGGCCGATGCACACCCGCAAGGTCCGGTGGTCTCACAGTCGGTGCCGGGCCGCAACGACATTCAGAACATCGACCCGACCGTGATGGTCGACGACGACGGAAGGGTGTATCTGTATTGGGGCACCTTCGGCGCGCTGTATGGCGTGGAGCTGCAGCACGACATGGTGTCCTTCAAGGGAAGGCCTGTTCTCGTTGACACGCTGGATGGCTATTTTGAAGCGCCCTGGCTGTTCAAGCGCAACGGCACCTACTACCTGGCGTACGCGGCTAACAACGCCGGTCGTCTTTCACCATGCACGCCCACGCTGTATCACGCGTGCATCGCCTATGCGAGCGCGCCAACACCGCTTGGCCCGTGGACGTATCGCGGCATCGTATTACCGCCGGTGTCCTCGACTACCTCGCATCCGGGCATCGTCGAATTTCAACGGCAGTGGTATCTGGTGTATCACACCGCCGACGCGCAGGGCGGCGGGCATTTCCGCCGCAGCGTGGCGATCGACCGGCTGGAATGGGACGACAGCACTCAACCGGCCAGCATCCGCACCGTCGTGCCGACGCGGCGCCCCATGCCGCCGGTGCCGCCCAAACGCAATCAAGCGCCGTCGGCCTACGCAACCGCGTCCAATGGGCCCGATATCCCGGTGCAGTACTGGATCGCCGCGCTCAACGACGGCATCGTCAAAGCCAATCCATTGCCGCCGGAGATGTGGGGCAGCTGGACGGAGAACAATCCACCGCAGCAATGGCTGCAATACAGCTGGGCGCAACCGATCACCCTGGATCGCACGCGCATCGTGTTCTGGGCCGACCACCCTGCAGGTGCCGACGTCGGCGTGGCGCCGCCAGCGCGCTGGCATCTGGAGTACCGGCACGCTGGGCGATGGCAGCCGGTGCAGCCGAGCGATGGCTATGGCACGCGCATCGATCACGATGAAGCGGTGTCGTTCGCGCCGGTGACGACGCGCTGCGTGCGTGTTGTGATGGATGCCTCTGGCAACGCGTCCAGCTACGCTGCGCTGGCGGTGCAGGAGTGGGAAGTGTTGGCACCGCAGCCACAACGCGTGCCACATGCCACTGCCGCCGACAGCAAGCGTTGCGATGCGCCGTGAAGCAGCTGCCAAAGCGTCAGCTGCGGCAGTCGAACGGTTGCTGAGGGCGCGTAGGCATCGGAGTGCACTGGCGGTATATGACGTTTTGGGGCTCAGATGCCGCACGCGCGCACGCACGTGCTTCGCGAACGCGCACCGGGTGTTCAGGCGTGCTTATGCGCTTCACGCCACATAGCCAGCAGAGGCTCCGGATGCAGATAGTCAGCGCACCAGCGCTGCCTGGCGACCCGCCGCAACATGCATCGAGTGTGTCTGCCGCAGCCATTGCAGCCAGGGGCTCGGCCATCGTCCCTCAACGCCAAGCTGTGTTCCACACTTTCCATGAGGTCGCAGGTGCCACATATCCCCGCCATGCGCTTACCCACCATCGCAGCGTGGTGCTTGTCTCTCGCACTCATGCCGCTCCTGTCAGCGACTGCAGCGCCGCTGGCAGCGCCCACGCCAGCGCAGTACGCGCAGGCAATGGGTTTGTCCGATCATTACGCCTCGCTGGTGGACCGGCAGCCCACGGCACCGGTGTGGGTGGATGCCGGGCATTTTCTGTATCGGCGTGAAGTGGCACGCAGCAACCAGCTGCCGGCGATCGAATACCGCTTGGTGGAAGCCGCCAGCGGCCGCAACACATTGGCCTTCGATCACGCGCGGCTGGCCGCAGCCTTGACGCAAGCCGGTGCCAAGGCGGTCGATGCAGGGCGCCTGCAGCTGGAGAAGCCCGTCCTGAAACAGCAGCGCCTGAGCTTCCAGTTGGCGAAGCTGGGCTGGCAATGCGATCTGCTGCGCGATCGCTGCGCACAGTTGCCCGAACGCGATGTGCCGGCCGAATCGATGGACATGCGCCTGCCGCTCAAGCAGGGCGAACGCCAGGCCATCGTGTCGCCGGATGGTCGCTGGCGCGCCTGGGTGGAACGGGCCAATCTGATCATCGCGCCTGTCGGAAGTAACGAGCGCAGCGTGCTCAGCCATGATGGCAGTGCAGAGGATTACTACGCGCTCGACAGCGTGGTGTGGTCGCCGGATTCGCAGCATCTGGCGGCGTATCGGGTCAAGGCGCCACCGCCGCGCATGGTGTATTACATCGAATCGGCGCCGGCCGATCAGGTGCAGCCGAAATTGCATCAGCAGGTCTACCCCAAGCCGGGCGATGCGTTGCCGGTGATGCAGCCGGTGTTGTTCGACGTCGCCACGCACGCAGCGTATTCGGTAGCGATGACCCTGCTGCCCAATGCCTTCACCTTGAGCGAGATGGTCTGGTGGAAGGACAGTCGCGGGCTCACCTTCGAATACAACGCACGCGGCCACCAGCTGTACCGGGTGATTGAAGTCGATGCACGCACCGCCGCCGCGCGCACGCTGATCGAAGAAACTTCGCCTACGTTTATCGAATACTCCGAGCTCAGTGGCGTGCATGAAAACGGCGGTAAGCACGCACGCCAGGATCTGGACGATGGCGCGCAGATCGTGTGGGCATCCGAGCGCGATGGCTGGGAGCATCTGTATCTGTACGACGGCCGCAGCGGCGAGGTGATCCGCCAGATCACCCGTGGCGACTGGGTAGTGCGCAAGCTCGATCGCATCGACGAAGCCGCAGGGCAGGTGTACTTCACTGCCTCCGGCATGCAGCCCGGCGAAGACCCCTATGACCGCCACGCCTATCGCATCGGCCTGGACGGCAGCGGGCTCACCGCACTGACGCCGGTTGCTGCCGATCATGAGGTGCGCTATTCGCCGGATGGAAAGTGGATGCTGGACCTGTACTCGCGGGTGGATCTGGGCCCGGTACTGGAGCTGCGGCGCAGCGCAGATGGCAGCCTGGCACGCACCGTGGAGCGCACCGACCTGAGCCGCCTGCTGGCGGCAGGGTGGCAGGCGCCGCTGCCGTTCCATACCACCGGGCGCGATGGCAAGACCGACATCTGGGGCGTCATCTATCGCCCGCTGCAGCTCGATCCGCAGCAGCACTACCGCGTCATTGAAGACATCTATGCCGGTCCGCAGGGCTCATTCGTCCCCAAGAGTTTCAGCACCGCCACACCATCGCTCACCGGGCTGGGTTTTGCGGTGGCATCCATCGATGGCATGGGCACCAACAACCGATCGCGCGCCTTCCACGATGTGGCCTGGCGCAATCTCAAGGACGCAGGGTTGCCGGACCGGATCGTCTGGCACAAAGCTGCTGCCGCGCACTACCCGTGGTATGACATCCACGGCGGTGTCGGTGTGTACGGCACCTCGGCAGGCGGTCAGAACGCACTGGGGGCGCTGCTGTTTCATCCGGAGTTCTATGTGGCGGGCGTGGCCAATTCCGGTTGTCACGACAACCGCATGGACAAGATCTGGTGGAACGAGCAGTGGATGGGCTGGCCGGTAGGCCCGTGGTACGCCGAATCGTCGAACGTGGAGCACGCCGCACGTCTGCAGGGGCATCTGTTGCTGGTTACCGGCGACATGGATATGAATGTCGACCCTGCCAGCACCTTCCAGGTGGCCGACCGCTTGATCAAGGCCGGCAAGGATTTCGATCTGCTGGTCGTGCCCGGCGGTGATCACGGTGCCGGCGGCGTCTACGGCAAACGCCGTGTGCTGGATTTCTTCCTGCGCTGGATGCAGCAAGCGCCAACGCCGGAGTGGAATCGCACCGCAGCAGCACCGGTCGCAGCGTCGCCGTGATGCGCGCGCGTCGCGGCTCGCGTGCTTTGATTTGATCGCATGCGCAACGCATCGAGCACGATGCCCGGCCTGCGTGCCGGTTCTCGTCATCTTCATCTGCACCCCAGTCGCCGCACAGCAGTGCGCATGCGTGCGGGCGCAAGCGCGGTCACACCACAACGCATGATCGTTCAGTTGCAAAACATGCTGTTTTCCGCATGCGCTGTCGCCAAATGCGACAAGACGCAGCGTCTACGCACAGGCACATTGTGACCAACTGCTGAAACTGGAGCGCACGGGCGCATCCAGTGCGAAACCCACTTCCTTTCCGACAACAGGCATTGCTGCGCGGCCGTTCGGTCGCCTGTGTCGCAGGTTGTCTGCGTGTCTGCACCACGGCCGCGGCCCGTGGTTGGCTGCAGCATGCCTCGCCATCTAGGTCGACCTGCGCCGCTGTATGCCGGCACGGGCGTGTGTTGCCCATCGTTTTGTCTGTCATACCACGCAGGAGCACTGCATGCCGATGTTGCCGTTCTCCCGCACCACCGGCACGACCACGCAGCCGTTACCGAGCAGGCTCGCCACCGCGTTGTTGCTGGCGCTGTCGGCAGGTGCGGCAGCGCCGGTGTCTGCGCAACAGGCCACCGGTGGCGATGCAACGCAGACGCTGGGCAGCGTGGTGGTCACCGGCTCGCGCTTGCGCCGCGTGGATACCGAAACTGCCAACCCTGTGGTCATCGTCAGCCAGCAACAGATCGCCGCCACCGGCAAGGCGACCGTGGGCGATTTGTTGCAGGAATTGCCATCCATCGCCGGCAACGCCACCAACCCGTATACCAACAACGGCGGCGGTACCTGGGCTTCGGCCATCTCGCTGCGTGGCCTGGGCGACAAACGCACGCTGGTGCTGGTTGACGGCATTCGCCTGGCTTACAACGACGTCAATGCCATTCCTTCGAGCATGATCGAACGCATCGAGGTGCTCAGCGATGGCGCCTCTGCGGTCTACGGCTCCTATGCGATCGGCGGCGTGGTCAACTTCATCCTGCGCTCGCGCTTCGATGGCGTGCAGTTCAGCAGCGACGTCGGCACCAGCAGTGAGGGCGACGGCAACCGACGCAACCTCACGCTGACCACCGGCAAGACCTGGGAGCGCGGCAGCCTGATCGGCAGCCTGTCGTATCACAACATCGATGCGGTGTCGGCAGCGGCGCGCCATGACTCCAAGGATGCGCTCGCGCTGACCAATGGCCAACCGGTGAAGCAGGGCTCCTCCGCCACGCCCACCGGCACGGTCAATTTCAACGACGGGTCGGATCAATCTCAGCTGCTCGCGCCATCCAATGGCTGCGGGCGCGCCACCCTCAGCAGCGGGGTCAGCGGGCGCGCCGGCCCGAACGATTTCCACTGTTACAGCGCCAGCGCGGACTCCTACAACTACGGGTCTGTCAAGCCAACTGTGTAAGCAGGTTTTTCATAGCGCATTCATCGGCACGCGTTCTTCGCCGAACATCACCTGGAAGCTTTGCAGAGCCGGTTTCCAGTGATGGATGGACCGCCAGTTCTTCGATGCCTCGCGCACGGCCAAAAACAACGATTTGAGCGCCGAATCGTCGTTGGGGAAAATACGCCGGTTGCGGGTGAGCTTGCGCATGACCATGTTCAACGATTCGATGGCATTGGTGGTGTAGATCACCTTGCGGATCTGCGGCACGAACTGCAAGAACGGGATGATGTTGTCCCAGTTGCCCCGCCACAAGCGGACCACCGCACGGTATTTGTCGCCCCACTGCGTGTCCAGCGCCTCCAGTTCCGCCGCCGCTTCTTCCGCCGTGGCCGACTGATAGATGCGCTTG
>NZ_JBBYGR010000083.1:0-38556 GCF_038405005.1 Xanthomonas sp. JL1
GCCGAGGGCATCGAACTGGACGACAAGCACGAGGGCTACGACATCGGTCGGCGGCTGGGCAATACCGGCGTCAGTTCCGCGCTAGTGCAGATCGCGCTGGGCATCGTCTCCGGTTACGACGATGGCCGCACCAGTGCCACCGTCAACCTGACCCCGGATGGCTATGCGGGCATCGTAATGGTCAGCCCGCCCGACGAAGCCAGCAAAGCGGCCGCAATCCAGCACGGGAAGCATCCGTTCTACGACCTCTTGCGCGACAAGAAGGCCACACCATGAGCCGCGCATTCATCGTCGAAGGCGATGCCCACAGCCACGGCGGCCATGTGCCGGCCGGTTCCGAACACGCAGGCATTGATGGCCAGGCAGGCGTGCGAAGGGCATCCAGCGATATGCCCCTTGCATGGACGTATGCACATTGAAGGTGCCTCCAGTCATCTGAACATCCATGGGCGCAAGGCCGCGCTGGACGGCGACAAACTGGCCTGTGGCGCTACACTCATCGCTGGGAGACAGGGCCGACTCAAGTTCCAAGTGCAACACTTTTCTCCACTGCAGACCCGCGTTTTCTGTCAAAACACTGGCTCACGTAACTTTTGCACAATCAATGGCCTGCTGGGCTGTCCGTCCATACGTTGCGCTAACAGCAGGTCTCTCGAGCTGTTGCACTTGACTCTTGAGACCGCCCTGTGATGACAGCCTCGCGCTTGTCTGCTGCGATCGGATGGATGTCCATGACGTGGCTGTCCTTGCGTATGACGTGCCTAATCATCACTAGCCCGCACAGGTGTTTCCTGGCGGGCAGCGATGGCTCACGCCACCCGATGACGTCGCGCGCGCTCCAGATGCACCAGCAGCAGTGAGATCGCTGCCGGGGTCATGCCGGGAATGCGTTGTGCCTGGCCGATGTGTTGCGGGCGCACGTGCTCGAGTTTCTGTTGCACTTCAATCGACAGACCACGCACGCCAGCGTAATCGAATCCTTCGGGGATCGGCGTGGTTTCGTGGCGTTGCTGACGCGCGATGTCGTCGCGCTGGCGATCCAGGTAGCCAGTGTACTTGACGCTGATCTCGACCTGTTCGGCCACCTGCGCATCGTCCACGCCCGGCCCCAGCGTCGGCACCCGCATCAAGGTGGCGTAGTTGAGTTCGGGGCGCTTGATCAGATCCAGCACGTTGGTTTCGCGGCTGACCGTCACGCCCAGCGCGTCGGCGACCTCGCGGCCCAGGGCATTGCCCGGCGTGGCCCACAGCGCCGACAACCGCGCGGTTTCCCGCTGCACGGCTTCTTGCTTGGCCGAGAAGCGCGCCCAGCGCGCGTCGTCGACCAGACCCATCTCACGGCCGGCGCCGGTCAACCGCGCATCGGCATTGTCCTCGCGCAGCTGCAGTCGGTATTCGGCGCGGCTGGTGAACATGCGATACGGCTCGGTGGTGCCATGGGTGATCAGATCGTCGACCAGCACGCCCAGGTAGGCTTCGTCGCGGCGCGGCGACCATGCCGGCAGGCCATGCACGTGGCGCGCGGCGTTGAGCCCGGCCAGCAGCCCCTGTGCGGCGGCCTCTTCGTAACCGGTGGTGCCGTTGATCTGCCCGGCAAAAAACAGCCCGCCCACCGCTTTGGTTTCCAGCGAGGCCTTGAGCCCGCGCGGGTCGAAGAAGTCGTACTCGATGGCGTAGCCGGGGCGGGTGATATGCGCTTGCGCAAAGCCATGAATTGAACGCACCAGCGCCAGCTGCACATCGAACGGCAGCGAGGTGGAGATGCCGTTGGGATAGATCTCGGCCACGTCCAGGCCTTCGGGCTCGACGAAGATCTGGTGGCTGGTCTTCTCGGCGAAGCGCACCACCTTGTCCTCGATCGACGGGCAGTAGCGTGGGCCGATGCCTTCGATCTGCCCGGAATACAGCGGTGAGCGATGCAGCGCGTTGCGAATGATGTCGTGGGTTTGCTCGGTGGTCTGGGTGATCCAGCAGCTGACCTGGCGCGGATGGTCGCTGACCTGGCCCATGAACGACATGACCGGCAGCGGGTCGTCGCCTGGCTGCTCGCCCATCACGCCGTAATCGAGCGTACGCCCATCGATCCGCGGCGGCGTGCCGGTCTTGAGCCGGTCGATCGCGAACGGGCGCTCGCGCAGACGCGCGGCCAGCGTGGTGGCCGGCGGGTCGCCCAGGCGCCCGGCCGCGTACTGGGTGTCGCCGACATGGATCTTGCCGGCCAAAAACGTACCGGCGGTCAGCACCACCGACGGCGCTTCGAAGCGCAGCCCGGTCTGGGTGATGACCCCGCGCACGCTGTCGGCTTCGCAGGTGCCGTTGTGGATGATCAGATCGTCCACTGCCGCCTGGAACACGGTCAGCTTTGGCTGAGCCTGGACGATGCAGCGGATCGCAGTGCGGTACAGATTGCGGTCGGCCTGGCAGCGCGTGGCACGCACGGCCGGCCCCTTGGAGGCGTTTAGCGTGCGCCACTGGATGCCGGCCAGGTCCGCTGCGTGTGCCATCGCCCCGCCAAGCGCGTCGATCTCCTTGACCAGATGGCCCTTGCCGATCCCGCCGATGGCCGGGTTGCAGCTCATTGCGCCCACCGTTTCGATGGTGTGGGTCAGCAGCAAGGTGTGGGCACCGGCGCGGGCCGACGCCAGGGCGGCCTCGGTGCCGGCATGGCCGCCGCCGATCACGATGACGTCGTAGCGATAGAAAGAGTCGGACATGGGCGTGGACTAAGAGCGGAAAGGAGAAAACGACCGTGGAAGTATCGGCTGAAGGGTGCTTGAGGTCACGCATTCACTGAAAATGTGGTTTAATTCACAATTTTAAACAGCGACCCTCAAGTTGGCATGTTTCGTGCGGATATCCCTCCTGCACCCGTCGTGGCATTGCGACATGGGCGCAAAGGCTGGAATTGGAACAGGGGCCAGCCGCGCGTGCGATGGGGTAGCGTAAGGGTCGGTAGTCGGGGGACTGCCGACCCTTAATTTTTTGCGTTTTTCTGCCAGTCGGCGGCTGCGCCTTCTTTCGCCGCAGCCCTTGCACAGCAACATCGAATAAACACAGAAAGCCCCGGCATGCCGGGGCTTTCTGTGTTGTAGGCGCCGATATCCGACAGGGCCGGAACAGGGGGGATCCAGATTTCCCTGTCGGACATCGACATAAGTCGGCCAGTGGGGCGGGCCGGGTCAGAAGATGACGTGGCTGGTCACACAGAGCAACCAGCTTGCGGCCAATCGTCAGCTGGACACAAGCCCCCACTATCGCTAATTGTGGACCGTGTCGCAGTCAGGGGCCTACGGAATCTGTGCGCGGGTGTTGCGTGGTGCGGTTTGCCGTTGAATCTCGTGAATGACCCGTGGTGGTGCCCCGATACGGGGCGGTGGCCGAGACGGCTGTGCGCCGGTCGCAGGAGACCGGTCGGGTTGTTGGGGAAGCGAATCAGCGGGGCGTGAGCCGTTGTAGAACGATCCGTTAGGGCGCGGCGGGCGGTACTGCGGACGGCGATCATACTCCCGATAGTAATAGCTGCCGCGGTAGACCGGATACACCGGGTAGTCGTAAAGACCGATCGAACCGGCACCGTAGCCGTACGGCAAACCGTACGGGTTGCCGTAGAAGTACGGGGAGTAGCCAGGCGGATAGCGATACTGCACGTCAGGTGCGCCACGGTAATAGCCGCCCGACCCAGCGCCGGTGTAGTCGTAGGTTGCGCAGCCGCTCAGGGCCAATAGCCCGGCGGCGAAGATCAGACGGAATTTCATGAATGGTGCCCTCTTGCAACCATGATGTCACTTTCGAACCGATGCATTGAATCGGTCCTTCATTGTGCAGCAACGCGGCGCTTTGTCATCGATCCAGCCCGCGCGGCGGCAGTGCGTGCGACCCGTGAAGAGGGAGCGATACGTTAATCTTGCAGGCATGATCGAGACGGTCCCTCTTGCCCATTCCGACGTTCTGCAAGCCGCTGCGCGGATCGCGCCGCACTGCGCGCCGACACCATTGCTGACATCGCACAGCCTGGATGCGCTCAGCGGTGCACGGTTGTTCTTCAAGGCCGAACATCTGCAACGCAGCGGGGCCTTCAAGTTCCGCGGGGCGTGCAATGCCGTGTGGTCGCTGCCGGACGAGCGGACTGCACATGGGGTAGTGACGCATTCATCCGGCAACCACGGCGCGGCGCTGGCGCTGGCCGCACGCACGCGTGGCATGGGTTGCCATGTGGTGGTGCCCGAAGGCGCGGTGGCGGCCAAGCTGGCCAATATTTCCCGGCATGGCGCCACCTTGTGGCGCTGCGCACCGACCATCGCAGCGCGTGAACAGCTATGCGCCGAGGTGCAGGCCAGCAGCGGTGCCACGCTGGTGCACCCGTATACCGATGTCGCGGTCATCGCCGGCCAGGGGACGGCCACGCTGGAGCTGCTGCATCAAAGCGGTGGCCTGGACGTGCTGGTGGCGCCGGTCGGCGGTGGCGGGTTGGCGGCCGGTGCCGCGCTGGCGCTGCGCTGCGCACCCGGCTGCGAGCTGGTGCTGGCCGAGCCGGCCGGCGCAGCCGATACCGCGCGTTCGTTGGCGGCAGGCCAGCGGCTGGTCGATTTTGTGCCGGACACTGTGTGCGATGGTCTGCGCGGCACCTTGGGCGCGCCCAATTTCGCGCTGCTGCAGCACGCCGGCGCGCAGGTGATCACAGTCGACGATGCCGCGGTCGTCCAGGCGATGCGGCTGATCTGGCAGTTGCTCAAACAAGTGGTCGAGCCGTCTTCGGTGATCACCCTGGCCGCGGTGCTGGCCGAGCCGGCACGGTTTGCCGGGCGCCGGGTGGGCTTGATCCTGTCTGGTGGCAATGTCGATCTGGATGCCTTGCCATGGGCCGCGGCGTGAGCAGCCGTTCGCGCGGGCTCGGCCTGTTGGGCTGGGGTTGGCGGTTGTGCATGCCGGCACTGATCTGGCTGGTGGCGGTGGCGGGCTGGATCGTGTGGATCGGTGACCGCGACCAGGCCGCGCCGGCCGATGTCATCATCGTGCTGGGTGCAGCTGCCTACGATGCGCGCCCTTCGCCGGTGTTCGAAGAACGCATCCGGCATGCGCTGGACCTGTATGCGCAGGGCTATGCGCCGCGGCTGTTGTTTACCGGCGGCTTCGGCAACGGCGCGCGCTTTGCCGAATCGCAGGTGGCCCGACGCTATGCGCTGCGCCACGGCATTCCGCCGGAAGCCATCGTGATCGAAACCACATCGCGCACTACCCGGCAGAATCTGGAGCAGGCGCGCACGCTGATGGAACGGCACGGCATGCATCGGGCGATCATCGTCAGCGACCCGCTGCACATGGCGCGCGCGCTGCGGCTGAGCCAGGAACTGGGCATCGACGCGCTGGCCTCGTCCACGCCGAGCACGCGCTTTCGCAGCTTCCATACCAGCTGGCGCTTTCTGTTGCAGGAGTTGTATTACTTCCACCGCGATTTGCTGGTGCAAGGGCCGTGACTGCAGGCCTATGATGCGGCTTTCCCAGCGGCAGGTTCGAGCATGAGCGAGACCCATCGGCAACACGCCATCGGCCTGGTCCAGGACTATTACGCAGCATTCAACCGTGGCGACTGGGACGGCATTTTGGCGTTTCTGGCCGACGACGTTGCCCACGACCTCAATCAGGGCGCGCGCGAAATCGGGCGGGCCGAATTCGCCGCCTTCCTGCAACGTATGAACGACAGTTACCGCGAGCAATTGCGCGATGTCGTCGTGATCGCCAACGACGATGGCACCCGAGTCGGCGCCGAGTACGTGGTGCATGGCGTCTATCACACCACCGACGAAGGTCTGCCGGAGGCTACCGGGCAGACCTATGTACTGGCGGGCGGTGCGTTCTTCGACGTGCAGGGCGACAAGATCACCCGCGTCACCAACTACTACAACCTGCAGGAATGGATCGCGCAGGTATCGCGCTGAGTGCATCGACCGGCATGGGACGCGCTGCGTCGCAGCGCACCTGGGCGCGATGAGGGATTTCCGGGAAGACTGATCGCGCCCGGGTGCGCGCCGACGTGGTTGGTCTCGGCGTGATGGCGAGACAGTACATGGCCTGCCTGGGCCGATCGGCATGGGCGGCCAGACCCGTGTAGAAGCGCGCTGGCGCGCGATTGAGCGTCACCGGTAACGCCGCATCGCGCGCAAGCGCGCTCCTACACGGTTGGTCCGGCGTTACAGCAACACGATCCCGACCACCACCAGCACGAAGATGCTCCACTTGAGCGCTTGGTACAGCGGGTTGTTGCGTTCCTTCAATGCCTTGGCCTTGAGGCGCGCCGCATAGAAATAGCGGAACACGCGGTTGATGCCGCCGGTCTTGTCGCCTTCCTGATTGGGCGAGGCGCCGGCCGAGAGCAAGCTGCGGCCGACGAAGCGGTTCACCGCCGCTGCCCAGCGCCAACGCATCGGGCGCTCGATATCGCAGAACAGGATGATGCGGTCCTGGTCGGTGTCGTTGCGCACGTAGTGAATGTAGGTCTCATCGAACATGGTCCACTCGCCATCGCGCCAGCTGTGGCGCTGGCCGTCGACATCGATGAAGCAACGGTCGTCGTTCGGTGTGGCCAGGCCCAGGTGCAGGCGCATGGAGCCTGCGAACGGGTCGCGGTGCGGGCGCAATTCGCTGCCCGGCGGCAGTTCGGCGAACATCGCCGCCTTCACCGCAGGGATGGACTTCAGCAAGGCAGTGGTCTGCGGACACAGTTCGGCCGCCGACGGGTGCGCGGTGCCGTACCACTTCAGATAGAAGCGCTTCCAGCCACGGCGGAAGAACGAATTGAAGCCGATGTCGGTATAGCCGTCGGCGGCGCGGATCTTCTGCATCTGTTGCAGCGCCATCGCTTCGTCGCGTATCAGCAGCCAGTTGGCGAGTAGTGGCGCCAACTCCGGAAATTCCTTGCCGGGATCGATGAACGGCGTGGTCGGCACCCGCGAACACAGGTACATCAGCGTGTTGATCGGGGCCATGAAGGTGGAATGGTCCAGCATCTGCCGGCTGAGCCGGTGCCGCACGCGACCACGGTAATGGATATAGAGCGCCGATGCGATGAACAGCGCGATGAGGAGCCACTTCAACATGGGGGAGGCCGATTGAGGGCGGGGTGCCGCAAACGTGAGAGCGGCTGCCAAGACGCGGACGCAGCCCTGCTGCGTCGTGTCGGTAGCCACCATCGAACAAGGTGAGCCGCAACAGGGACGTGCGGCCGGTCACTTCAGAATTCTAGCAAGTGTGGTCACCGAGGCTGACAGCTGAGCCTTGGCGTGGGCGCAATACTCTGTGTCTCACCGGTAGTGGCTACGCAACGCCTGGCGTTCTGTACCGCCGCTCAGTCGATGCGGCGGCGGATCGGGATGGCGCTGACCGGCACGCTGGCGACGTCGTGCCCGTGTTCGCGGATGGGCGCGCCCGGTGCCGGTGCCCAGGCATGGGCGTAGATCACTTCCCAGGAGCTGGGCAGGGTGCAGTCCGGCCGCCGCAGCGGTTCGTAGGCAGCGCTTGCCGCTGCAAACCGGCCACGTCCGGTGAGGGTGGCGCGGCGGTTGCTGAGCGCGTTGGTGGCGCCCATCGCGCGCAGTTCGTGCATCAACGCGGGCAGGTCGTTGTAGGTCAGGGTGAACAGGTCGCGGTCCAGCACAGGATCGCGGAAACCGGACATCAACAGGGCATCGCCGAACTGGGCGATCGGCGGAAAGCGGCTGACGTGCGGGGCCGGGTCGGTCTGCGCGAAGGCGTCGCGCAATTCGATCAGCGTTTCCGGGCCGAAGGTGGAACACAGCAGCAGCCCGCCTGGGCGCAGGGCGCGGCGTAACCCGGCGAACACGGCCGGCAGGTCTTCCACCCACTGCATGCAGAGATTGCTGAAGATCACATCCACGCTGCCGTCGGCAACGGGCAGCGCGCGCGCATCGGCGCACACCTGTGCGAAGGGCTTCCACCAGCCGGCGGCCTTGCGCGCCTGGCGCAGCATCGGCATGGCTTGATCGAGCGCGATGACCTGCGCCTTGGGCCAGCGCTTCTTGATCGCGCCGCTGGCATGGCCGGGGCCGGCACCGACATCCAGCACCACCTTGGGCACCTGCGCGCCCAGGTAGTCGAGCGATTCGAGCAGGCGCGCTTCCGCTTCGCGCTGGAGTGCGGCGGCGGCGGTGTAGGTGCTGGCAGCACGCGCAAAGGCGCGCCGGACGTGGCGGGTGTCGAAAGTACTGTTCATGGCGCCGCTATTGTCGCCGCTGGCAGAGGCGGAGGGAATCGATGCGTGATGCGTGGCGCCGCGCTAGAACGTGCCGGGATAGCTGCCGCCGTCGATCAACAGATTCTGCACGGTGATGTAGCCGGCCTGCGCGCTGCACAGGAAGCCGCAGGCTGCGCCGAATTCGTCCGGCTCGCCAAAACGCGCTGCAGGGATGCCCGCACGCTTGCGCTCGGCGACCTCTTCGGCGGTGCTGCCCTGCTGCTGCGCGATAGCGGCGAAATTGCCGCGCAGCCGGTCGGTGGCGAACTGCCCGGGCAACAGATTGTTGATGGTGACGTTGTCGACAACGGTGTTGCGCGCCAACCCGGCGACGAAGCCGGTGAGGCCGGCACGCGCGCCGTTGGATAGGCCAAGGATGTCGATCGGCGCTTTCACTGCGCTGGAGGTGATGTTGATGATGCGGCCAAAGCGGCGTGCGCGCATGCCATCGACGGTGGCGCGGATCAGTGTGATCGGCGCCAGCATGTTGGCGTCCAATGCGCGCAGCCAGTCGGCGCGTTCCCACTGACGAAAATCGCCGGGCGGCGGGCCGCCTGCGTTGTTGATCAAGATGTCGATCTGCTGGCAGGCGGCGAGTGCGGCGCTGCGTCCTTCCGGCGTGGCGATATCGGCGACCACGCTGCGCACCTCGCCAGCGCCGGGGAGTGCGCGCACTGTGTCGGCAGCCCGTTCCAGTGCATCGCGGCCGCGTGCGGCGATCGCCACATTGACGCCTTTGCTGGCCAATGCGCGTGCGCAGCCCAAGCCCAGCCCTTTGCTTGCGGCGCAGACCAAGGCCCAGCGGCCGGCGATTCCCATATCCATGCGATGCGTCCTCGATCAGCGATGTCGCATGGTCGATGATCCGCTCATGGCACGGACGCAACGAAGCGTTGCAGTGCCTCGCTTACCTGATCTGCGTGACCAAGAAACGGTGCGTGGCCGCCGCCGGCAATGGTAAGCGCCTGCGCGTGCGGGCTGAGCGCGGCGGCGGCATGCATGCCGGCGGCAGGCACCAGGCGATCGCGTTGCCCGGCGATCCACAGGCTGGGGCGTGCGAGTTGCGGTAACGCGCGGCGCAGGTCTGTGCGCTCGAGCAGGCTGAGCCCTTGCTGCAAGGCCTCCGGCGCCGGTTCGCCGCGCGCGGTGAGCGTTTCGCGCAGGCTGCGCAGTTCGCTGCGTGCATGTGCCGAGCCGAGCGTGTCCAGCGCAAGAAAACGCTCCAGGGTGCCGCGATAGTCGCGCGACAACTCGGTACCGAATTGCACGAACAACTCACGCTGGACGGCATCGGGCCAATCGCTGCCACGCACGAAGCGCGGCGTTGCAGCGATCATCGCCAGTCCGCGCACCTGCGGCAGGGTGGCGGCTGCATGCAGCGCGAACAGCCCGCCCAGCGACCAGCCGAGCCACACCGCCGGCGGCGTGGCGGCCGCAATCTCAGCGACCACGTACGGCAACGCCAGCGGTGTGCTGTCGTCGCGACTGAAGCCGTGCCCGGGCAGGTCGACCAGATGCAATTGATAGTGCGGTGCCAGGCGCTCTACCAGCGGGGCGAACACCCCGCCGTGCAGTGCCCAACCATGCAGAAGAACCAGCGCAGGCCCGTGGCCGATGACATCGATATGCATGTGCGCATTGTCGCCGATTGTTGCGTGCCGGTACGCGTTGATTGAGACGCGTTGGTGCTGCGACACGGTGCAGAAATACCAGACGGTGGTGGCCTTCTCGCCGATTGCAGTTTACCGATTGGCGCTTGGATGTATGGGCACGGCGCTGCGGCGGCGCGTGGTGTCACTGCGTGGTGGTTGCACGCAGCGCAACGATCTTCGGGGCCAGTAACGCCCACTGCGTGCGCGCATCACCGCGCCGGCACCAGCGCGCTGGCCAGCACCAGCGCCGTGCACGTCGCGCCTGGATCGTGGCCGCCAACCAGTCGGGGTCGAATCCGTCCCAGACGCTGGCCACGCTGCGCAGATTGCCAATCAGCACCGGATGCACTTCGTGCAACAGCATCATGCGCAGCTGTTCCAGGCGGAATGGCGAGGCAGCCAGAACGTGCGCGACGCTGTCGTCGTCGCGACTGTCGTTGTCCAGATACAACCGTGATAACGCTTCCCACACGCGACGTTGCGCTGCTGTGGCTGAGCCTGGTGTCGCTAGGTGTCGAATCCTTCAACGGCCGGCTACGCAACGAATGCCTCAACGAACATTGGTTTCCAACGCTGCTGCATGCGCGCACCGAGATCGAACGCTGGCGCCGCGAATACAACGAACACCGCCCAAAGAAAGCAATCGGCGCAATGACGCCGGCAACGTATGCCCAGCAGTTGGCCAATAGCGATATCATCAACCCCGGACTCTAAACCCGACTGCTACTCAGATTGGGGGGACGTCGATGCAGCGGGCCACAATCCCGAGGCCCTTGTTTGGAATCGCGATATGTCCAACTCGCCGAAGCTTGTCGTTCCTCTGATGGTGACCGGTGCAGTTGCGCTGCTGTGCATGACGTCGTCAGGCGCAGCGACGCCCGCACCCGCCGTAGAGTGCATCCAGTTGCGCAGCAAGGCGGTTGAGTTGAGCGCAACGCCAGCCTTTGGGGGGCGTGTGCTGTCGTTCAATCTGCGCGGTCAGCCGAATGTTTTGAAAGTCGGCGCTGCGGTCGAGCAACAGCCTGCGCCTGAGGTTTCAGCCGCTTCGGGGGATATTGCGTATTTTGGCCATGATGTGTGGGTTGGGCCGCAGAGTCAGTGGTGGTTGCACCAGCAGCTCAACCACGAACGTCAGGCGGCGGCCGCGGTTTGGCCGCCAGACCCGTATCTGTCGCTGGCGCACACGCACCTCGCCCGGCGGAGTCATGACGCGTTGGAATTTGAAGGCGTGCCCAGCCCGCTGACCGGGGTGCAATTACGCAAGCAGATCCAACTTTCTGCAGGGCGCGCGGACACTGTGGAGATTCAGGCCAGCGCACGCAATATCCGTACGGAAGCGATTGCTTGGGACCTCTGGTTCAACACGCGCGTTGCGGCCACGACCCGAGTCTTTGTACCAGTTGCTGCTGCGGGAGATATTCGTGTGCAGCCGCCGAGCGAGGCCGGGACGACTGCGCCGCGGTTTAAGCGCGCGCGCGGCGTCTTTGCCCTGCGCGCCGATGCGGGCCAAGACGGACTGATCCAGCGCGGCAAGCTGTTACTGCAGCCATCTGCGGGATGGATGGCCGGTTTTGCTGGCGGGCAGGTGTTGCTGATCCGCTTCGCGCATCAACCGCTGGCGGCAATCCATCCTGAGCAGGGGCAGGTGGAGTTGTATCTGGATACGCCACGCCGGCATCCAGAGCAGGGGCTGCTGGAAATGGAGGTGCACGCGCCCTATCGACAGCTCGCGCCAGGGGCGCAGATGCAGGCGCAGGAGCAGTGGACGTTGCTGCGCTACACCGGGCCGGATGAGGAGCAGGCGCAGCGGCAGTTCCTCTGCAGCCAGGCCAAAGCGCTGGCGCTGGCCAATGCCTGCGATGCGCCGTCCGCGCCGCGCTGAGGCGCGCATTCACCTCGAAGCCGGGCTGTGGCTATGATGTCGCCCAATCCCTGACCAGATCGATGCGCATGCAACGACGCCACTTGCTGAAAAATGCTGCCGCCGCATTGGCCGCGCTCGGTCTGCCGGCGCTGCCGCAGTGGGCGCTGGCAGCCAAGGCGGTTGGGTTGCGGCGGCTCGGGCAGCCGCAGCCGTTCGACTATGCTTGGTTGAAGGGTCGGGCGCGCGAGCTGGCAAAGGCGCCGTACAAGAGCCATAAGCAGGTTTTGCCGGGGCCACTGGAGGCGCTGAACTGGGATCAGTACCAGTCCATCCGCTACCGCCAGGACCACGCGCTGTGGGCCGATGGCAATGGCAAATTCCAGGCGAAGTTCTTCCATCTTGGGCTGTATTTCCATACCCCGGTGCACATCTACGACATCGTCGATGGCAAGGCGCAGCAGCTGGCATACGACCCGGCCGCATTCGATTACGGCAAAAGCGGGCTGGGTGGCAAGCAATTGCCGAAGGATCTGGGCTTTGCCGGTTTCCGGCTCAATACGCGCAAGGATACCGAGCGCGACTTTTCGGCGTTCCTGGGCGCGAGCTATTTCCGTGCTGTCGGCAAGGAAGGCCAGTACGGACAATCCGCGCGCGGGCTGGCGATCGATACCGGGACCGGCGGGCCGGAAGAGTTTCCGGATTTCATCGCCTATTACCTGGAGCAGCCGGCCGCCGACTCGAACACGGTGGTGGTGTACGGGTTGCTGGATTCGCCCAGCATTGCCGGCGCCTACCGGTTCGCCATCACCAATGGCGATGTGCTGCTGATGGACATCGACAGCGCGTTGTACCCGCGCAAGACGATCGAGCGGCTGGGCATCGGGCCGTGCACCAGCATGTATCAGGTCGGCGAAAACGATAACCGGATGGACTGGGACTGGCGCCCGGAAATTCACGACACCGATGGCTTGGCGATGTGGACCGGTGGCGGCGAGTGGATCTGGCGCCCGTTGTGCAACCCGCCGCACGTGCGCTTCAACATGTTTGTCGACGAAAACCCGCGTGGCTTCGGGCTGCTGCAGCGCGACCGCAACTTCGACCATTACCAGGACGATGGCGTGTTTTACGAGAAGCGCCCCTGCCTGTGGGTGGAACCCAAGAGTGGTTGGGGCAAGGGCTCGGTGCAGTTGGTCGAGATTCCGACTGTGGACGAAACCTTCGACAACATCGTGGCGTTCTGGAACCCGCAAGCAAAGCCGCAGCCTGGGCAGGAACTGCTGATGGGCTACCGGCTGTATTGGGGCGCGCAGCCGCCGGCCAGCGCGCCGCTGGCGCATTGCGTGGCCACCCGAACCGGCCTTGGCGGCATCGTGGGGCAAAAGCGCAGCCACTTTTCCTGGCGCTTTGCAGTGGATTTTGCCGGCGGCGAACTGGCGGCGCTGGCAAAAGACCCCAAGGCCAAGGTGGAGGCGGTGCTGCAGGTGTCGCGCGGCACCACCGAAATCGTGTCGGCGCGCCCGCTGCATGAGCTCAAGGGCTATCGGGCAATGTTCGACCTGGTACCGCCGGACGAGGGCACCCAGCAGATCGATATCCGCCTGTATCTGCGCGCCAACGGCAAGCCGCTGACCGAAACCTGGCTGTACCAGTGGACCCCGCTGGCAGCGAGCGAGCGCAAGAATTGACTGAGGATCGTCGAGCGAGGCGGCTGGCGCCTGTTGTTGCGCCAGCGCCGCGTTGCGGCGTGCGGCCATCGGCCCGCGCGTGCTTCGAGTCCGCCGCATCAGGCGGTTGGCGCGCCGGATGATGGCGCGTCTCTCTGCAGACTTACAGTTGCTGCATACAACGCTCAGGCCGGCGCCGGAGTGTCGACCAATTGCAGGCGCCCGCGTGGGCGTGCGCAAGCCAACTCCACGCGGAAGCAGGTGCCTTGCTTGCCGCTGATGATGCGTAACTCGCCTTGGTGGGCCTTTGCGATCTGCGCGGCCATATGCAGCCCCAGATCGACCTCAGGCAGCGCACGTCCGTCGGCATGCACATGGGTGGACGCGTGCAAGATATCGAGCCGACGCGGATCGATTCCATCAAGGTTGCAGACTTCGATCCGTAGCCGGCCCTGTTCGGTGACCGCGACCGCCTTGATCAGCGAACTTTGCGGGCCTTGCACGACCGCGTTGATCATCAGGCTGCCAAACATCTGAGCCAGACGGATCGCATCGCCGTGCACCGGCTCGTCGATGGCCACGTGCGTGGACAACACCTGGTTGGGGTAGGCGGCGCGGGTTTCGTCCACCACCTGGGACAGCGCATCGAGCAGGTCGCTTCCGTCGCCATAGTCCAGCTGCAGCCAGTCGCGTTCGATGCCGCGAGCGAAATCGCAGGCGAAATCGATGAGTTCTTCCATGCGCCGCAGACTACGCTGCATTGAGCGAATGGAACCGCCGTAGTGTTGATTGAGCTGGTCGATCGACAGCACGTCCACCACCGCATGCATGGACTGCAGCGGGTTGCGCAGGTCGTGCGCGAGAATGCCGATGAATTCTTCGCGCAAGCGCGCCGAGGCGCCGACGCGGCCCAGTTCGCTGCGTGCGCGCCGCGATTCCAGCGCGCTTTCTTCGGCGCGTTGCTCGGCCTGGATCTGTGCGGCCAGCAGCTGCGCGAGCAGTTCGACCTTTTCCACCAGCGGTGCGTCCACCACGCGCGGCTGCGGATCCAGTGCGCACAAGGTGCCGAACACGCTGCCGTCGTCGAACTTGATCGGCACCGAGACGTAGCTTTCGAAGCCGTAGAGCCGCGGCGAGGGATGCTCGCGATAGACCGGGTCGTCCGATGCATGCCCAAACCACACCGAGTTGCCCCTGACTCGCACGCTGTCGCAAAAGGTAGTGGCCAACGACAGTTCGTCGCCCGGCCGCAGGCCGAGGGACAACGTGTCGTGCACTTGGCAGGTGATCCAGCGTGCTTCGGTGACGCGCGCGACAGCAGCGAACCCCATGCCGGTCAGGCGGGTGAGAACGGTCAATATGTCCGGGACCGACGAGAGCCGGCCAACACGCGCGATATCGGCGCGTAATGCGGGAGGCAGTGGACCCATGAGTGCCTCCAAAGAGTGGATGCGTGCCAGTTTACGGGACGGCGGTTGCGCCCGGTTATGTGGCGCGCCGCTGCATGACAAGCGCCAAGATACGCTTGTCTGCCAGCGACCGCGATGCCGCCGTAACCGCATGCCCGCAAAGGTCTAGCAGCGCCTGCAAAGCGTATAGATCCTGGTTGATGGATCGCGGTTAGCTGCCGAGAACGTTAACCGCGCCACGTGCAGACGCCTTGGCTTCAGGACTGGCGTTAGCACAGCGGCCAGGCATTCGACGCTGACGAGCCGGGAGGCACGATAGGTGCAGTACGCCTGTTCCAACTTCCTGGCGCGACACCACGTTGCGCGCCACAGCGCGAAGCGGGGTGTGACCGAACGCAGATGACGCAGGCGCAACCGGCCTCGATACACTGCGGCGGCAAGAGCGCCGCAGGTGCGCTGCCCACACCAGGCGCTAGGCAACCGGCAGCGGTAAGGCGATCTGCAGTGGATCGATACGGCCCTCGCCGCGCATGATTTTCTTGAACTCGGCGCGGCTGACCGAGACATAGCGCTCGTTGCCGCCGATCTCCACCTGCGGGCCGTCCTGCACCGCGTGCCCCTGCGCGTCCACACGCACCGTCATGGTCGCCTTGCTGCCGCTGTGGCAAATGGTCTTGATCTCTTCCAGCTCGTCGGCCCAGGCCAGCAGAAACTGGCTGCCTTCGAACAGTTCACCGCGAAAATCGGTGCGCAGGCCATAGCACAGCACCGGAACGCGCAGGCGGTCGACCACCTCGCTCAGCTGCCACACCTGCGCCCGGCTGAGGAATTGCGCCTCGTCCACCAGCACGCAGTGCAATGCACCGTCGTTGTGGATATCGCGCTCGACCAACTGCTGCAACCCGGTATCGCGCTCGAAAATGCGCCCGTCCGCGCGTAGGCCGATCCGCGAGGCCACCACGCCGCTACCGGCGCGGTGATCGAGCTTGGGCGTCAGGATCAGCGTGCGCATGCCGCGCTCGCGGTAGTTGTGCGCAGACTGCAGCAAGGTGGTGGTCTTGCCGGCATTCATTGCCGAATAGTAGAAATAGAGCTTGGCCATCGGGCGATTTTACCGGGCCGGGCGGCTGGATGCGGCGCCCGCGCATGCGAGCGGGCATGGCGCGGGGGCAAGCTCTTGCCGTCCAGGAGGTGGGAACGCAGCCCACCGCTGTGAAGCGAAGCCTAGCGGCAATGGAGACATGAACCCATCGTGCAGGCCAGCCGCAGGCTGCCCCGGTACAATGGCCTGCTCTGTCGGAAGCCCCTATGTTCGGACTCAATCCCCCGCAAAGCGCCGCGGTGCTGCACTGTGAAGGTCCCTTGTTGGTGCTGGCCGGCGCCGGCAGCGGCAAGACGCGCGTGATCGTGGAAAAGATCGCGCATCTGATCGCCATCGGCCGCTATCCGGCCAAGCGCATCGCCGCGATCACCTTCACCAACAAATCCGCCAAGGAAATGGGCGAGCGTGTGGCCAAGCGCATCCGCGGCGACGGTGCCGACGGCCTGACCATCTGCACCTTCCACGCGCTGGGCCTGAAGTTCCTGCAGATCGAGCACGCCGCCGCCGGTTTGAAGCGCGGCTTTTCGATCTTCGATTCCGACGATGCCGCCGCGCAGATCAAGGACCTGATGCATGGTGCCAAGCCCGATGCGATCGAAGATGCCAAGAACCTGATCTCGCGCGCCAAGAACGCCGGCCTGTCGCCCGAGCAGGCGATGGTGGCGGCACGCAGCAACCGCGAAAAAGAAGCGGCCAGCTTGTACGAGCGCTACCAGGCGCGGTTGACCACCTTCAACGCAGTGGATTTCGATGACCTGATCCGCCTGCCGGTGCAGATTCTGGAAGCAAACGAAGACATCGTGATGGGCTGGCGCGAGCGCATCGGCTATTTGCTGGTGGACGAGTGCCAGGACACCAACGATGCGCAGTACCGCCTGCTGAAGATGCTGGCCGGGCCGCGCGGCAACTTCACCTGCGTGGGCGATGACGACCAGAGTATCTACGCGTGGCGCGGCGCCAATCCGGAAAACCTGCAGCAGATGGCGCGCGATTATCCGGCGCTGAAAATCATCAAGCTGGAGCAGAACTACCGCTGCTCCAATCGTGTGCTGCGTGCGGCCAATGCGTTGATCGCGCACAACCCACACGAGCATTTGAAGACACTGTGGAGCGACCAGGCCGACGGCGAGCGCATCCGCGTGTGGGAATGCCGCGACAGCGAGCACGAGGCCGAAAAGGTTGCTGCGGAGATTTCGTTCCTTGGCACCGCCAAGCAGGTGCCGTGGAGCGATTTCTGCATTCTGTTCCGTGGAAATTTTCAGTCGCGGCCGCTGGAAAAAGCGCTGCAGCTGTTGCGCGTGCCGTATCACCTGACTGGTGGTACCGCGTTTCTGGAGCGGCAGGAGGTCAAGGATCTGCTGTCGTGGTTGCGGTTGATCGTCAACCCGGACGACGATGTGGCGTTCTTGCGTGCGGTGCAATCGCCCAAGCGCGAAGTCGGTGCGACCTCGCTGGCGCGTCTGGCCGAGTTGGCCAGCGCCAAATCGGTGCCGATGTCGCGCGCGGCCGAGTCGATGGGCGCCTTGCAGCACCTGCCGCCCCGCGCCGCCAATGGGTTGAGTGCCTTTACCGACATCGTGCGCGACATGCGCGAGCACTCGGCCAGCATGCCGGCCGGCGAACTGGTGCGCACGCTCGCGGAAAAATCCGGACTGCTCAACGACCTGCGCAATCAGTCCAAGGACGAAACCGGCTTCCAGCGGCGCAAGCGCAATCTGGACGAGTTGGCCGAGTGGTTCGAAGGCGGCCCGCGTGGTGCAAGCGCCAGCGATCTGGCTGCGCAGCTGGCGCTGCTGTCGCGCAACGACAAGGACGATGGCGGCAACCAGGTGCGCATGATGACCATGCATGCGTCCAAGGGTCTGGAGTTCCGCTATGTGTTCATCGTCGGCTGCGAGGACGGCGTGCTGCCGCACGAAGTGAGCCTGGAAGAAGGCAATCTGCAGGAAGAACGCCGTTTGTTGTACGTGGGCATCACCCGCGCCAAGGAGCAGTTGTGGATGAGCCACAGCAAGCTGACGCGCAAGTTCGGCGAGCATGTGCGACTGAAGCCGAGCCGGTTTTTCGATGAAATTCCTGCCGAAGAACTGCAGCGCGATGGCGCCGACCCGGTGGCCGACGCTGAGCGCAAGAAAGAACGCGCCAGTGCGGGATTGGCTGCGATCCAGGCATTGTTCGACTGACGCGCAGTGCGCCGTTGCACGCGCACCTGCCGCCCATCGCTTACCAGTGACGCGCCGGCACGGCAGTGTGGTTTTTCATGATGTCGGAGTGTGCCGTGACCGTTGTGATCCAAACCCCGCGGCTGCGCTTGCGCACGCTCGACCCCGAGCACGACGCCGACGCGATGTTGGAACTGGTCAACGACCCTGGCTTCATCGCCGGCATCAACGACCGCGGCATTCGTACGTGTGAGCAGGCGCGCGCATCTGCGCGATTGGGCGCAGGCCCACCATGCGCGACGGTTTTGCGCACCGGGCGGTGCAGACGCGCGAGGACGCCGCGTTTATCGGCACGTTGGGCTTGCTATATCGTGAGACCTTGCTGGTGCCGCATATCGGTCACCTGATGACTCTTCGCTAGGTGTTGGCAGCCGCTCCTGGCAGCAGGGATTGTCGAGACAGCATACCCATCGCACAGCCGCATGATGGCGGTGTTGGTTGCTCTGTAAAGGACGCGCGCATGCCACTGCTGGTCAACGCGTATTTCACGCTGCGCACGCCGGTGTGGCCGGACTTTATGCCGCAGGCCGCCGTGCAGCACCGCGACCATGCCGATCCGGAGCTGGTCAATCATCTGCACGGGTTTGTCGGTTAGGTGAATCAAGTGGGCGATGGGCAGATGACGCAATCGCGCTACCACCTGATGCGGCATGTGCAGCGGCACTTCACCTTCGAGGTCGACGATGCGGCGTTCGTTGCGCTGGCGCAGTGGGCCGAGCAGGCCAATGCGGTGTGCTTCCTGGCCGATGGCAGCGTGCGCGACCCGCAGGGGCGGGTGCTGATCAGCCAGGGCGAGCCGGCCATCGACGACGATGCGCAGGTGCCGTCCCCGCCGAATGCGCTGCAACGGCGCGCGCAGCAACTTGCCCTGCTCACTGCGCAAGGCATTCGCGTGCCACCCAGCCTATCGTCGGTGCCTGGCGAGGCCGAGGTGCGGGTGCGCGATGCGGCAGTGGTCATCCAACGCATGCTGGCGTTATTTGCGGTGGCGCTGCGCGCCGAGATGTTGGCGGCCGGCGACACGCCGCCGTCGCTGGACGAGGTGGATGCGCATCTGCCCAGCGGAGCACGCCCCCGACGACGGCATCGAAGCGTCGTCGGCGCTCGTGCAGTGCGGACGCGGTACCGGCCTGTGCATCCATCCAGCCGGCGTGTGTGGCGACTGGGCCTAGCCGGGCGATTGGATGCTGGCACTGCGGATCTGACTGGCGATACCGTAAGCATCACAGCGTGCCGCGGTGCTGGTCGAGTGATCGCGCAGCTGCCGGATCAGCCAAAGCGAACGCGCCGACGCTGCAGAACGGTGCGGCGCTGCCACCGCAGCTGCCGGACGATGTGGCCGACAGATCAGGCGCCGGCCGCGTTCAGCCGCGCCTGTAATGCAGCCAACGCGTCCTGCATGTCGGCGACCGTGGCTTCAAGGCTCTGCACCCGCGCTTCCAGTTCGCTGGTGTCGCTGCCGCTGCGCGCGCCCTGTGCGGCACGCGCCGTTGCGGCCTGCAGCGCTTCCACATCCAGTTCGCCGCTGAGCAGATGCGCGTAGCGATCTTCGCGCTGGCCGCTGGCACGCGGCAGTTGTGCGGCCAGGCCGCGCTGGATCAGCCGGTCCAGGTGATGGCGCACGTCGTCGGTGTCGGCGAAGCGCGCGAGCCGCTCGCTGCGCGCGTACAGCTCGCCCAGCGTCTGCGGGCCGCGCAGCAGCAGGCCGATCAGGGCAACTTGCTGGCGGGTCAGATCCAGCACGCTGCCCAGGCGGTGTTCGTAGCGCTCGGCACGCGAGCAAAACTGCTGACGCACCAGGCCGAGGTTTTCCAGCTGGCGCAGCGCGTGGTGCACCACGCCGGTCTGCAGATTCAGCACCGGCTCGCGCGCGGTCTTCTGATTCGCGGCCACCTGCGCAGCGTTGACGGTGAGCGGGTACGCATCCGGCGTGGTGGCCTCTTTTTCGATCAGACAGCCGAGCACGCGGGCCTGGGCGGTGTCGAGGACGGGCGTGGGCGAGGTCTCTGTCATGGGTGGCTCCGGGGCAATCAGCGCACAAGGATATGCCGATCCGCTGCCGGCGTTTTTCCACTGCGGTGATCCTGCGGACCTGCCGACGCCATCGGCGGTTGCATCGAGCATGTGTGCGTCGTGCGTCGTGCGTCGTGCGTCGGCGGCGGGCCTGCGCATACAGGGACGGACCCAGGCACGCATCCGCAATCGTATGGAAGACCGGTGTAGACGACCCGTGTTGCGGCGACCGCCATCCGTGCGTGTCTGCTACATCCAATAGCGTTGCCATCATCCAGAGCGAGCGATGCAGCGCGAACCCGCTAAAATCGCGCCCTTCATTGCCGCTCCTGTCCTGGTGGATGTCATGCGCCCCTCGCTTTACGCACCGTTGTCCCTGCTCGCCTGCACTGCGCTGGCCTTGAGCGCCTGCAAGCCCACGGACACACAACCGGCCCCGCACGTGCAGGAAGCCACCGCAACTGCCAATGCCGACGCCAGCGCTGCGGTCAGCAAGGCTGCGACGTCGTCCACCACCGCACCGGCTGGCGACGACAATCTCAACGCGGTGCTGTGGATGCAGCGCTCGGAGGAATATCGTGCCGTGGCCGAGCAGACCTACCGCGCCGCTGCCGACAAGCTCGATAGCGCGCTCAATCAACCCAACTGGGATGCGTTGGTGCCGGAAGAACGCGGCAACGCCGCCACCGGGCTGAAGCCGGCCGTGGTGCTGGACGTGGACGAGACCGTGCTGGACAACTCGCCCTACCTAGCCCGCCTGCTGCGCGATGGCAAGGAATACGACGCGCTGAGTTGGGACCAGTGGGTGGCTGAGAAGAAAGCCACTGCCATTCCCGGCGTGGTGGACTTCGCCAAGGCTGCCAATGCGCGTGGCATCACCCTGATCTACATCTCCAACCGTGCCGTGCACCTCAAGGACGCCACGCTGGCCAATCTGCGCAGCGTGGGTCTGCCGGTGGCCGACGACAGCGTGTTTCTCGGCCTGGGCACGGTGGCGCAGGGCTGCGAGCAGAACGGCAGCGAAAAGAACTGCCGCCGCCAGCTGGCCGGGCAGAAGTACCGCGTGCTGATGCAGTTCGGCGACCAGCTGGGTGACTTCGTGCAGGTCAGCGCCAACACCCGCCAGGCCCGTGGCGCGCTGCTCCAGCAATATCACGACTGGTTCGGCGAACGGTGGTGGATGCTGCCCAACCCCAGCTACGGCGGCTGGGAGCCGGCGCAGTTCAACAACGACTATGCGCAACCCTGGCAAACGCGCCACGATGCCAAGCGCGCGGCGCTGGAGGTGGCCCGATGAGCCGGGCGCCGCTGCCGCTGGCCGCCCATGAGCGGCTGATCTTCGCGCTGGATGTGCCCAGCCACGATGAGGCGATCGCCTGGGTGGACCGGCTTGGCGATTCGGTGGCGTTCTACAAGATCGGCATGGAACTGCTGGCCTCCGGCGAGTACTTCCATGTGCTCGATGCGCTGGCCAAGCGCGACAAGCGCGTGTTCGTGGATCTTAAATTCTTCGACATTCCCGCCACCGTGGCCGGCACCATCCGTCGCCTGGCACAGTGGCCGGTGAGCTATTGCACCGTGCACGGCTGGCACGCCGGCATGCTGCAGGCTGCCGCCGACGCCAACCACGGCGCCATGCGTCTGCTGGCGGTGACCGTGCTGACCTCGATGGGCCGCCCGGACCTGGCGGCGATGGGCATCGACCGCGAACCGGTGGACGTGGTGGTGGAGCGCGCGCTGGCCGCAGAGGCCGCCGGCATCGATGGCGTCATCGCCTCCGGCCAGGAAGCCGGCCCGATCCGCCGCGCCACCGGCCCGGCCTTTTCGATCGTCTGCCCCGGCATCCGCCCCGGAGGCCCGGTCGCCGACGATCAGCAACGCATAGTGGGCGTGGCGCAGGCCTTCACCGACGGCGCCGATGCCATCGTCGTCGGCCGCCCGATCCGCCTGGCCGCCGATCCGGCCGCGGCTGCGGCGGCGATCCAGGCAGAGATCCTTGCGGCGGTGGGGCAGGACCGCAGCTGACCGGGCAGCGAAGCTCCGTACGCGCCCTCTGCTAAACAAAATCAATGAGTTAATTAAATATAATTAAAGTGTTGCTTTAACGTTAAAGGCTGCGTACGATGCCCGTCGTCCGATGTCAGTCGGAAGCTGTGCCACTCATTGTCCACCGGGCTTGCCCCGGTTTTCGAAGGGATCGCGCCTTGTGCCCGATCCTTTTTTTGGGCCGTCATGTTTGCGTTTCGCCGGGGCCGATGGCAACGGTGGGTCGCTTGCAAAGTCCACAGCGCGTCATCTGTGCAGCAGGCGGGACCGTATCGCGTGCCAGCCTGTGCCAGCTACACAGACACCTCATGTGCCGACACTTCCGCCGGCCATCAGCCACCGCACGGCAGCGCAGCCGCCTTGCAATAGCGGTCGATGAATTGCTGGTGCGGCGGCATGACATCCACGCAGTGCGCGATGGTGTGCGCCACGCTGGCCAGGAAGCCTTCGGCATCGCGGTCGGGTACCTGGTCCACCAGCGGGTGGTAACCCTGCGGCAGGATGCCCTGGCCCACCATCACCTGCACCCAGCTGATCTCGGCAAACATTTCTTCGGCATTGCGATAGAAGCGCCCGCTGTCGCGGAACAGATCCAGGGTGGTCTGTAGCTCCGGGGTGATCGGCATGCTGCGGCAATGCCGCCAGAACGCGCTGTCCTCGCGTTCGGTGGCGTGGTAGTGCAGCAGCAGAAAATCGCGGATGCGGTCGAACTCGAACGCTGAGCGGTCGTTGTAGCGCTGTACCAGCACCGGGCTGATGCCCTCGCGCGGAAACAGCTCCAGCAATTTGGAAATACCGGACTGGATCAGATGGATGCTGGTCGATTCCAGCGGCTCCAAAAATCCACTGGCCAGACCGAGTGCGACGACATTACGGTTCCAGAACTGCTTGCGCCGGCCGGTGGTGAAGCGCAGCGGACGCGGGTCGGCCAGCGGCTTGCCGTCCAGATTGGCGAGCAGGGTGGCGGCGGCTTCGTCGTCGCTGATGTGCGCGCTGCAATAGATATAGCCGTTGCCGGTGCGGTGTTGCAGTGGAATGCGCCATTGCCAGCCTGCTGCGCGCGCAGTGGAGCGTGTGTATGGCGTGGGTGGGCCAACTTTTTCGCAAGGTACTGCCAATGCGCGGTCGCACGGCAGCCAGTGGGTGAAGTCGTGGTAGCCGGTGTGCAGCGCTTCTTCGATCAATAGCCCACGGAAGCCGGAGCAATCGATAAACACTTCGCCGTGCACCGTCTGCCCGGACGCCAGCTGTAGTGATTGCACATGGCCGCTTTCCGGATGCAGTTGCACCTGCTCAACCAGCCCTTCGATACGGGTCACGCCGCGCTGCTGCGAATACCGGCGCAGAAAGTGCGCGTACTGCGTGGCGTCGAAGTGGTATGCGTAGGCGATGTTGGCCAGCGGCGAGTTGGCCGGGACATCGCCGGCCGAGGTCATGAACTTGCCGCGCGCAGCGGCCACGGTATTGAGCGTGTACGCTCCCAGCGGCTGCGCTTTGCCGCGCGCGTGTTGCTTGATCCAGTATTGGTGGAACGGCAACAGCCCGAGCGGATGCCCGATCTGGGTGCCGAAGCCATGCATGTACGCGGTTCCCGGGCGTTGCCAATCGACGAACTCGATGCCGAGCTTGAAGCTGCCCTGGGTCTGCCGCACGAATTCGGCCTCATCGATGCCGAGCAGATTATTGAAGGCCTTGATGTGCGGCACGGTGGCTTCGCCCACACCGACGGTGCCGAGCTGCTCGGACTCGATCAGCTGCACAGTGAAGGTGGGTCCAAGCACGCGCGCAAACGCGGCGGCCGCCATCCAGCCGGCGGTTCCGCCACCGACAATGACGATGTTGCGAAGTGGAGCGGGAATCATGTCGATGCATTCCTGAGCAAAAAACAGCCGACGGACACACGAACGGGGCCAACTGGCCCCGTTCGAACGACCACATGCCCGTGTCGGCGCATGTGGCGATGCACACGCATCAGAACTTGGCGCCGATCTCCAGCACGACGCTGCGCGGCACGTAGCTGATTTCGCCGTTGTCGACCACGGTGATATCAGGCTGCAGGCGACCGTCGCTACCGAAGCTGTTGTACTGGTACTGCGTGTAGTTCTTGAAATTGAAGGCGTTCAGCACGTTGATACGTGCGTTGAGCTTGAAGTCGCCGACCACCGTGAACTCCTTGTTCGCCTGCAGATCGACGGTGCGATACCCCCAGATCTTGCCGCCCACCAGGAACTTGCCATTGCCCGGCGGCGTCACGCCGACGGCCTGACAGGTACCTCCATCCGGATCGGTGAAGCCATAGCAGGCGATCGTGTTGATCGGCTCCGGCGTTGCCAGTATCAGCTTGGCGCCGAAGGTCACGCCCCACGGACCATCGATCGAGCCGGACGCCACAAACCGATGTGCCGCCACGGCATCCGACTTCACGAACGGATAGTCGCGAATGGTCGCCTTGTCGAACGCAAACGGTTCGTCGATGGTGCGGTTCTGGCGCGCGCTGGTGTGGGTGTAGGACAGGTTCAAGCCCCAGCCCGATTCCTTGGTGTACGGTTTTTCGGCCGACAACAGGAACTGGCTGCTGCGTTGTTCCAGGCCGTTGTAGCCCAGGATCGTATTGCGATAGCCCGGCACCGGCTCGCCCCACGGCACGCTGCCAGTGGAATCGAAGTAGGCGCCGTTCGGATAACGATTCACCAGGCTCATCACCAGGCCATCGTAGGCCAGCACGCGCTGGAAGGTCACGTCGGTCAGCCAGTCGCCCACCTGGTTGCTGATGCCGATGCTGTACTGATCGCTGTACGGCGTCTTGAGCTTGTTGTTGAACATGAAAAGCTCGGAGCTGTCGTTGGTGCCCGGGATGGTATTGAGCTGATCGATACCGTTGAGATACCCCGGGTTCCACGCTGTGCATACGCGGTCATCGCGGAAGCAGGGCTGCCGGCTGGCGGCATCGCTGAAGTACACCACTACCGGCGACAACGCCGCCTTGACCGATTCCAGCGCGAGCTGCTCGAACAGGTTGCGATCGTAGGAGCGGCCGGCACCGCCATGCAGCACTGCACTTTCGTCTCCGAAGAAGTCATACGAGAAGCCGAAGCGCGGCGCCCAGGCATCCTTGAAGTTCTTGCGGTTGTTGCCGGTGCTGATGTAATCGGCCACGTTGATGCCGCTGGGCACCAAGCGGTTCGCCCACGGCTGGCCCGGGTTGTCCGGATCGTCGGAATACAGCGCATTGATAAACGGCTGCGAGGTCACGAAGTCGGTGTAGGCCTGCGTGTCTTCGTAGTCGTAACGCATGCCGATGTTGAGCATCAACTTGTCGTTCACCGCCCAGTCGTCCTGCAGGTAGATGCCATATTGCTTGGACGGCGATTCCACCACCGGCACCTGGCCCGGATTATCGAACGCACGGATGTAGCGCACTTGGAATGGCACGGGCGCAATACCGTTCTGGCTGACCTCATAACTGAACTGCGGGTTGAGCGAGCTGGACTCGCGCGAGGTCAGCTTGATGTCGCGGTAGGTCACCCCCGTCTTGATGGTGTGTTCGCCATGCCACTCCAGCGCGTTGAAGGTCAGATCGTTCTGGAACGACCAGCCCTTCTGGCTACGCAATTTGAAATCTTCGCCGCTGGCCGCTCCAGTGTTGAGGAACACCCACTGGCGCGGATCGGCTTCGGTGCGGTCGACGTAGGTGTAGATGGACCCGTTGCCAGTGCCACGCGGCGTCGGCACATTGCTCGAATCCTCGGTGGTGATGATGGCTTCGTTGAACCAGCTGTCGGCACTGTGCTGCCAGCGCAGGCTGGTGCGCTTGTCCTTGTTGATCTTGTCCACCGCGCGATCCGGTGCGTTCTGGCCGCCGACGTTACTGACCTGGGTTTCGTCGCGGTATTGCGTTGCCAGTTCGATGCGATCGTTATCGGTGGGCTCGACGTCGATCTTGCCGAAGTACAGGTCTTCGGTGAACGGCATGTTGGACGCACCGAACTGATCGCGCAGGTTCGAAGGCAACAAGCCGACGAACGGCGAGGCTTCGGCACTGGGCTGCACGCTCTTCGGCGCCACATTGTCCTTGCCTTCATAGGCGAAGAAGAAATGCATGCGGTCCTGGATCAGCGGGCCGCCGATGGCAAGCCCGTATTCCTTGGTTTGCGAGTCGACCTTGCCGTTCTCTTCGTCCGGACGTTCCTTACGCAAGTCCTGGTTGGTGAAGCGGTAAAACGCCTCGCCGTGGAATTGGTTGGTACCGGACTTGGTGGCAGCAGTGATCGCCGCGCCGCTGATCTGGCCGTATTCGGCTTTGTAGTTGGAGGTGATGACCTTGTACTCGCCGATGGCAAGCTGCGGGAACGGGTTGCCCTGCGTTTCGTTCTGGCCGGCAATACCGCCCCCAGAGACGTAGCTCTTCTGGCTCACGCCGTCGATATACAGATTGCTGGAACTGGCGTTGGATGCACCGGCACGCAGCTTGGTGTTGCCGTCCTGGTCGATGGTGAACACCATGCCGGGAACCGTGTCTGCAAACTCGAGGAAGTTGCGCGTGGCCTGCGGCAATTGCTGGATCTGCCGCAGCGACACCGTGTTACCTACTTCCGACGTCTTGACCTCGCGCATCATCGGCGCGTTGACCGTCACCGTGTCCAGCGTCGTTGCATCGCCGGCGGGCGCAGCAGCCGTCTCGTTGCCTAGATCGACGGTGGCGCTGGAGGCCACCGACAGGGTCACCGTGCGGCTGATGCCGTTGGATTCGACCTTGTAGGTGCCCGGCTGCAAACCGACGATGGTGTAGTTGCCGTTCGCATTGACCGGCGCACGTCGCACCGAGCCGGTGGCGATGTTGGTGACGACGACTTCGCTGCCGCTCTGCGCGGAAGCAACCTGGCCGCGCAACGTGGCGTTGCTGGACTGGGCCATGGCCGGGTTGGCGGCTAACAACGAAGCGGCCAGGGTGCAGTACAACAGGCTACGCGGCGGCAGGGTGGAGACGGTGCGGTGATTCTTCATGACTTTCCCCCTCCCAGGGGTAAAGCGCGACGCAGTGCAGTGACTGGCGCGTTTTGGTGTGGAACACAGGGACAACAGGCAACAACAGCCGCAAGAGCAACAACAAGGGTCTGCAGTGACGGGTGCTTGCTCCTTCAGGCACGGGTCGAGACGGGTGAGGCATTGGCGGCGATTGGCCGATGCAGCGCATCGACAATCACCGGGCAATGCAAACCAACGATGCACCAGGGTGCGTGTCGTGCACGATGGCCAGCACAGGCAGCATCCCTGTGCTGGCATCCCTGGCGTTTCTAGCGAATTACCAGATGATGCGCGCGCTCAGGAACATCGTCCGCGGCGGCGTGGACAGCGCCCCGTATTGGTTGATGCTTGCGCGCGGTGCGTAGATGCCGCCCTGGCCCCAGTCGATGGCGTACTGGTCGTAGTTTCGGAAGTTCAACGCATTGATCAGATCGCCACGCACCTGCACGGTGAGCGCTTCGGTCACATGCATGTCCTTGGACAGCGACAGATCCAGCTGGCGCGTGCCGAAGATGTCGCCACCGGCGATGAACTTGCCGCCCGGTGCGTCCACCGAGACGATGCGGATGTTCTCCGACGGCTGGCCACCGTACTGATCGAACGACACCGCTTCGTTGCGTGGCGTCACCGTGGCCAGGGTCAGCTTGGCCGAGGCGCTGATGCCCCAGAACAAATCGTAGATGCCGGTCAGTACCAGGCGATGGCGTGGCACCGCGTTCAGATCCAAGAACGGGTAATTGGCAATCGTGGCGGCATCGAACCCGTAGCGATCATCGTTGCCGCGGTTGCCGCGTGCGCGCGAGAACGTATAGGCCGCCGTCAGCCCCCAGCCGCTTTCCTGGGAATAGGGTTTGTCGGCCGACAGCAGCAACTGGCCGGTCTTGGTTTCCACGCCGTTATTGCCGATCAGCAGGGAACCGAAGCCCGGCGGATTCTCGTTCCATGGCTGTGTGCCGGCCTGGAAGAAATCGCCGTTGGGATAGCGATTCCCCAGAGTGAAGATCAGGCCTTCCTTGCTATGGATGTAGGACACCGTGGCCGAGGTATTCCACTCGCCCAGCCGCGTGCGCAGGCCCAGCGAATACTGGTCGGAATAGGGCGTTTTCAGATCGTTGTTGAGCAGGTCTATCTCGCCGTTGCGCACGCCGGAATTGACCAGGCTACCGAGGCTGCCCGGATCGCTCAGGTAAGCCGGGTTCCAGTTGACGCAGGTGCCTGGTGCAGGTGTGCAACCGGGCGCGGCTTCAGCGAAGCGGAGCGTGTACTGCGCCAGCGCAGACTTGACCTGCTCCAGCCCGAGCACGTCGAACAGATTCCGGTCGTAGCTGCGCCCGGCACCGCCGAACACCACCAGCGATTCGTCGCCACGGAAATCGTAGGAGAAGCCCAGCCGCGGCGCAAAGTTGTTGGTGTCCTGCTTACGGCTGCGGCCGTTGCTGATGTAGTCGTTGATGTTGACGCCACCCTTGGCCAGTTGCTCGGCGTAGGTGGCGCTCACCGTCGGGTCGGTGCCGGGGCCGTTCAAGGCCGCCACCACTTCCGGCGGTGTCACGTTGTCCAGGTAGGATGGAATCTTCTCGCCATCCCAGCGCACGCCCAGATTCAACTGCAGCTTGTCGTTGACGTCCCAATCGTCCTGGATGTACAGGCCCAGCTGCTTACTCTTGGTCGTCACCGACGGCGCCGCACCGGCAAACGGCAGATTGAACTTCACCTGGTACGGAATTGCCGAGGTGCCCAGGCCATCGGCCACCGCGTAGTAGAACGAGGGATTGACTGTCGAGTTTTCGCTCTGGGTCAGCTCCACTTCCTTGTACTTCACGCCCATCTTGACGACGTGGCTGCCGTGCCAATCGATGCTGTTTAAGGTCAGGTCGTTCTGGAAGCTTGGGCCTTTCTGCCCCTTGCGCTGGATCGCCAGGCCGCTGGTGGCGTTGTCGCGGATCAACACATCGTCTTCGGCGACGCCGCGGGTATAGATGTTCTGGTTGCCCAGGGTGAAGGCATTGGGGTTAAACAGCACGTCCTCGTAGGAGATGCGTGCTTCGTTGACATACGTCTGGCCGAAATGCTGCCAGCGCAGGTCGTAGCGCTCTTCGGTGTTGAGGTTGTTCTTGCCGGCGATGGCGGTATTGCGGTCGCCGACGTCGTCGCGGCTCTTCTCGTCTCGGTACTTGGCGGTCAACTCCAGGCGGTCGTTCTCGCCAACGTCCCAGTCGATCTTGCCGAAGTACAGGTCTTCCTTGAACGGACGGGTAACCGAGCCCAGGCGGCTCTGCACGCCGGCCGGCAGGTCGTCGCTCAGTGCGCTGAAGGTATCCGGCACCGAGACCGGGTTGGCCGACACCTCAAAGCCCTTGCCTTCGTAGCTGACGAAGAAATGCGCCTTGTCCTTGACGATCGGCCCGCTGAAGGCCATGCCGTATTCGTCCTGGTGCGTCTGACGCTTGGTACCGTCGGCATTGGGCGCACTGGCGCGCTCGTCGGCCTGACGCGCTCGGAAATCGGTATTGGTGGTGCGCCCGAAGATCTCGCCGTGGAACTCGTTGCCGCCAGACTTGGTGGAGGCCACGATCGCCGCCGACCCCACCTGGTCGAACTCGGCCTTGTAGTTGGAGGTAATGACCTTGTACTCGCCGATCGCCAGCTGCGGGAACGGGTTGCCCGCGCTCTGCTCCTGGCCGGAGACGCCGCCGAACAGATAACTCTTCTGGCCCACGCCATCGATGTAGACGTTGACCGCCGAGCTGGCCTGCGCGCCGCCGCGGATGCGGCTGTTGCCGTTCGGGTCGGTCTCGAACTGCATGCCCGGCACGGTGTCGGCGAACTCCAGGAAATTGCGCGTCAGCTGCGGCACCGTGTTGATTTGCTTTAGCGACACATTGGTGCCCACTTCGGACGTCTTGACCTCCTGCAACGAGGTGGCGGTGACCTTGACCGTGTCCAACGTGGTGGCGGTGCCATCGGCGGGCGTGGCCGCTTCGCCGCCACCGCCCAGATTCAGGCTCACCGACGAGGCCACCGACAACGTCACCGTCTTCTCCGTGCCCGGACCCGCATCCACCTTGTAGGTACCCGGCGGCAGCCCAACCAGGGCATAGCTGCCGTCCGGGCCGGTGGCCACACGTCGCGTGGTACCTGTGGCGACGTTGGTGGCGGTCACCGTGGTGCCTGCCTGGGACGCCGCCACCTGCCCGCGCAACGTGGCGTTGCTGGACTGGGCCATGGCCGGGTTGGCGGCCAACAACGAAGCGGCCAGGGCGCAGCACAACAGGCTACGTGTCGGCAGGGCGGAGACGGTGCGGTGATTCTTCATGAAGTCCCCCTCCCAGGGGTAAGGCGCGTACCGGCCGCGTGGTCGGTGTGGCGCAGGGTGATGCGTTATTTCAAGGGCGAAAAGACAGCGGCAACAGCGATCGAGTTATAAAAAACACAAGAAAGCGTAAAGAAAGAGTGAAGATGTGACGTGGCGCATAGATGTCATTGCCCTGGCGTGCCGCGCGCGGCGCTAGACGCACGCACGATCAGCTCCGGAACCATCTCCGACAACGCTGGCGGTGCGGCGTCTGCAGGCAGTGCCGGCGCATCGACCAACTGCTGGCCCAGCAACAACTGCAACGCGCCCGCGCCCAGGCCGGCGATATCCACCCGCATCGTGGTCAGCGCCGGCAGCACATAGCGCGCCATCGGCACATCGTCGAACCCGGCCAGCGCGATGTCCTGCGGCACCTTGAGCCCGGCATGGCCCAGCGCGAACAGGCAGCCCAGCGCCATCATGTCGTTGGCGGCGAAGACCGCATCCGGACGCGTGTCCTGGGCCAGCGACTGGCCGGCGCGGTAGCCGGATTCTTCGTCGAAGTTGCCTGGCAGCACCCACGGCTGCGCGTCTGCATCCATCGCCATTTCATCGTGATACCCGCGCAGGCGCTCATGCGCATCGAAGTTGTCGTCCGGCCCGGCGATGAAGGCGATGCGGCGGTGCCCACCGTCGCGCAGGTGGCGGGTCATGACCCGCGCGCCGCCGTAGTTGTCGACATTGAGTACCGGGCGTTGGCTGGCGCTGCCGGCGCAGTTGAGCAGCACCGCCGGCAGGCAGCCGGGCAGCGCATCTTCATGCACGCCCGAATCGCCCAGCGATGGCGACATCACCACCACCCCGTCCACGCGCCCGGGCAGGCGCTCCAACGCCCGGCGTTGCGCCTGCGGGTCGCCGTGCGAGCTGGACACCAACAGGTGATATCCCTGGTGGTGTGCCACTTGGTCGATGCCGCGGATCAACTCGGAAAAGAATTCGCCATGCAGGTCCGGCAGCACGACTCCAATGGTGTGGGTGCGCCGGCTGCTGAGGCTGCGCGCGGCGTGGTGCGGGATGTAGTTGAGCGCACGCGCCACCTGCAATACGCGTTCGCGCACCGACTCGGCCACATGCTGATGCCCGTTCATGGTGCGCGAGACCGTGGCCACCGATACCTGCGCTTCGCGCGCAACGTCCTTGATGGTGACGCTACCGCCTTCGGACCGTGGCCGGCTCATGCTGTGGCTTTCTCCAAGTCAACGCGTGTGGCGGCGCACGCCGGGGTAGGGCGCCCGATCCGCTGGCGCAGAGCGGGCGTGTCACACATGCACATGAATGACATCAGCCCCATCTGATGGCGCCCCCCCAAGCGAGATGCAGCGAACGCTAGCAGGAACTGCAAGCGCTTACATGATGCGCCGCAGCATCACGTCAAACGCAAGTGGCGCAAGGGCTGGAAGCCGATGGCTGGACACGTTTGTCCGAAATAAGACATCAGCAGCCAATGTCAGACACTGGTCGACAACGTGCCAGGAGCTACAAAAACGTAACGTCTGCAGACCATACCCTGGCGCACGGTTCGGCCTTGCCTTGCCGCCGATGCCTTCAGACAGCAAGATGCGCCGATCGATCAGGGGGAACATCGTGCGCATGTCGCTACCTACCGTCCGCACCGGGCGGTTCCAGTCCGCTGCGTGGCTGCTGCTGGGCGCGCTGTGCGTGAGCGGTTGCCAGCGCAACGAGACCGCACCCGCGTTGCCCGGCGCCAAGGCCGAGCCGGCCGCGGCGATGCAGTCGATGACCCTGCCGCTGCGGCGCAACGATCTGGTGGCGTATGCGCGCATTCGGGTGACGCCTGCGCAATACACCCAGCTGGAAGCGGCGTGGCGCAGCGGTGCCAGCCGTTGGCCGCTGACTGAACTGCCGTTGCCCAATGAAGTGGGCGCGCTGCTGGGGTCGTTGTCGGCGCCCGATGCCGAACGCCGCATGCAGCAGGCCTTCGATGCAGAGCTGGCCGGTCAGGCGCAGGGCATTGCCCAGGCCGCGCAGTCGCTGCGCCAGTTCGGCGTGCAGTACCTGCGCAGCCGCAACGATTACCCGCCCGAGCAGCGCGCGCACTACGTGCAGCTGGTCGATGCGCTGAGCGCCTGGGCTGCGACCGCGCCGCTGGCCGATCGCCCACGCGCCAAGGCCAGCATCGCCGACCTGGTCGCCGCCGCGCGCGCCACCGGCATCACCTCCGATGCCGATCTGCAGCGGCTGGGCATGGAAGAGAGTCTGCGCCGGCTCGGGCCGTTCTGGGAAATCTGCAAGAAGGTGCTTGAGCACTACGACCTGTCGATCGACAACAGCCTGGACGCGCTGCGGACCGGGTTGATCAAGCAGGACGGCGACACTGCCCAGGTGCGGCTGCGTTATCCGCTGGCCGCCCATGACATCGATCTGACCGTGGCGCTGATCAAGCGCGATGGGCATTGGTACCAGCTGCAGACCCAGAACCAGGTGCAGGTGCTGCTCAACGGCATCCAGGCCGCGCCCTTACCCAACGCCACTGTAGCGCCCGACACCGCAGCGGCCGCGCCTGCCGACACCGGGCAACGCCCGGCTGGGCGATAATGACGGTGATGCCAGAACAGAATCCCCTGCCGTTTCCGGACGGCCCGCCCGCCCCGCCCAGCGCTGCCGTCGCCGACACCGGTGCCACGACAGCGGCGTTGCCGCTCGCCGAACCGGTACCGCCTGAGGTTGCGCCCTCGATCGCGCCCGCCGTCGCCGCTGCCCGCAGCGCCAAACGCCCGTGGTGGGCGCGCCTGCTCGGCCGTCTGGCCGACCCGTGGCTGGGCCTGACCATCGAGCCGGACCAACCCGGCCGCTACGATGACGGCCGCCCGGTGGTGTACGTGCTGGAAGACTACGGCATGTCCAATGCGTTGATTCTGGACAAGGCCTGCCGCGAAGTCGGTCTGCCGTCGCCGCTGGTGCCGTTGCCGGGCGACCCGCTGGAGCGCAAGCGCGCCTACCTGGCGCTCTCGAGACGCAGCAGCAATTCGCTGATTCCCGAACAGCGTGGCGGCAAGACCCATTCGGATTCGCTGGCCAAGTTGCTGCAGGCGCATCGCGTGCGCACCGACCTGGACGTACATCTGGTGCCGGTGTCGATCTTCGTCGGCCGCGCGCCGGACAAGCAGAGCGGCTGGTTCGCCGTGCTGTTCTCGGAAAACTGGGCGCTGGTCGGCCGCTTCCGCCGCCTGCTCTCGGTATTGCTCAACGGCCGCACCACCATCGTGCGGTTCGCCCCGCCGATCTCGCTGCGCCAGACCATGGCCGAAGGGCTGCCGCCCGAGCGCACCTTGCGCAAGTTGCAGCGCGTGTTGCGCACGCACTTCCGGCGCATCCGCGAGGCGGTGATCGGCCCGGACCTGTCCACCCGCCGTCTGCTGGTGGACCAGGTGCTGGCCGCCGAGTCGGTGCGCGAGGCCATCGCCGTCCAGGCCAAGCGCGACAACTCCAAGCCGGTCGATGCCTGGCGCAAGGCGCATGCCTATGCGTGGGAAATTGCCGCCGACTATTCCAGCCCGGTGGTGCGCTCGGCCAGGTTCCTGCTCACCCACGTGTGGAACCGCATCTACGCCGGCGTGCTGGTGCATCACCTGGACAAGCTCAAACAGGCCGCGCCCGGGCACGAAGTGGTGTACGTGCCCAGTCACCGCAGCCATATGGATTACCTGCTGCTGAGCTACGTGCTGTACGAGCGCGGCATCGTGCCGCCGCATATCGTTGCCGGCATCAACCTCAATCTGCCGGTGGTCGGCACGCTGCTGCGCAAGGGCGGCGCGTTCTTCATCCGCCGCTCGATCAAGGGCAATGCGCTGTATTCGGCAGTGCTCAGCGAATACGTCGCCCAGCTGGTGGCCGGCGGCTATTCCATCGAATACTTCGTCGAAGGCGGGCGCTCGCGCACCGGGCGTTTGCTGCAGCCCAAGGGCGGCATGATCGCGATGACGCTGCGCGCGTATCTGCGTCAACCGCGCAAGCCGGTGCTGTTCCAGCCGGTGTACATCGGCTACGAGAAGCTGATGGAAGGCAACAGCTACCTCGACGAACTCACCGGGCGGCCGAAGGAAAAGGAATCCATCTGGGGCCTGTTGTGGTCCATCCCCAAGGTGCTCAAGCAGAACTACGGCCAGGTGGTAGTGAACTTCGGCGAGCCGATCGCGCTCAACGACGTGCTGGCCAAGCACGCACCCGACTGGGACGGCCAGCCGCTGCCGGAAGACGAGAAGCCCACCTGGCTGGCGCCGGCAGTGGACACCCTGTCCACGCAGATCCAGACCCGCATCAACTGCGCCGCCGACGTCAATCCGATCAATTTGCTTGCGCTGGCATTGTTGTCCACGCCCAAGCATGCGATGGGCGAAGCCGATCTGATTGCGCAGATCGAGCTGTGCAAGAAGTTGCTGGCGGAAATGCCGTATTCGGACCGCGTCACCGTCACCCCGCATACGCCAGCGCGCATCATCACCCACGCCGAAGAAATCAACGTGCTCACGCGCGTGTCGCATCCGCTGGGCGATGTACTCAGCGTCAGCGGCGACACCGCGGTGCTGCTGAGCTATTTCCGCAACAACGTGCTGCATCTGTTTACGGCATCGTCGTGGGTGGCGTGCTGCTTCCAGAACAACCGCCGCATGAGCCGCGCCGGTCTGTTGCGTCTGGGCCGCACGGTGTACCCGTTCCTGCAGGCCGAATTGTTCCTGCCGTGGAGCGAGGATCGCTTTGCCGAACGCATCGAGCAGATCATCGACATGTTCGTGCGCGAAGGCCTGCTGCTCAACGTCACCGACGACGATGGCGGCATCCTGGCGCGTAATACCGGGCAGACCGATGAAGTGTTCCGTCTGCGTGCGATCGGCCATTCGCTGCAGCAGGCCTTCGAGCGCTATTACATCGCCATTTCGGTGCTGGTGAAGAACGGCCCCGGCGTGCTCGGCGCCGGCGAACTGGAAAGCCTGTGCCAACAGGCCGCGCAACGTCTGAGCCTGTTGTACGCACCGGCCGCGCCGGAGTTCTTCGACAAGACCCTGTTCCGCAGCTTCATCCAGAAACTGCGCGAGCTGGGCCTGGTATGGCCGGACGAGAACAGCAAGCTGATGTTCGACGAGCGCCTGGATGCCTGGGCCAAGGATGCCAAGTTCATTCTCGGCCGCGAACTGCGCCACACCATCGAGCGGGTCAGCCCGGAAGCGGCCAAACCGGACGTGCTGCCGCCGCCGTAGTAAGCCGCTAGCGAAGGTCTTCAAGTCCTGCGGCGAGCGTGGGCCGCGGGATGACGCGTCCGGGGGGCACGCGATGGCGGCCTTCACATAACGGTTCCGTTCGCTTCATCGGCCGCTTGCAGCGCTCCCGTTGGCATCGCATCACCTTTCACTATGATCGGCCGCACTGCACCACGGGCGTCGCCGACAGGAGACTTGCATGCGCGCAGCCATCCACACCCAGTTCGGCGATCCGGGCAAGGTGCTCGAACTGGGCGAACGACCCACACCACAACCCGGCAAGGGCCAGGTCCGCATCGCGATGCGGCGCTCGCCCATCCACAACCACGACCTATGGACGGTGCGCGGCAACTACGGCTACAAGCCCGCGTTGCCGGCGATCGGCGGTAGCGAAGGGTCGGGCGTGATCGATGTGCTGGGCGAAGGTGTCGAGGGGTTGCAGGTCGGCCAGCGTGTCGTCGCTGCCGGTGTGCATGAGAGCTGGGCCGAGTATTTTCTGGCCGACGCGACCGGCGTGGTGCCGCTGCCCGACGCACTCGATGACGACCGCGGGTGCCAGCTCATCGCCATGCCGTTGAGCGCACTGATGCTGATCGAATTCCTGCAGGTCAAAAAGGGCGATTGGATCGTGCAGAACACCGCCAACGGTGCGGTCGGCAAGACGGTTGCCATGCTCGCCGCGGCACGCGGCATCAACGTGATCAACCTGGTGCGCCGCGCCGCAGGTGTGGACGAATTGAACGCGCTGGCCATCGGCAATGCGGTGTCGACTGCGCAAGATGGTTGGTAAGACGCCGTCCGCGCGCTGGCCGGCGATGCACCGATCGTGCGCGCGATCGAATCGGTTGCCGGCAAGGCGGCAGGCGAGCTGATGGGCCTGCTTGCCGAAGGCGGCGAGTTGATTTCGTTCGGCTCGATGACCGGCGAGCCCCTGGAGATTTCCAGCGGCGATGTGATCTTCAAGCAGGCCACCGTGCGCGGCTTCTGGGGCAGCAAGGTCATGCAGGCCACCACGTCCGAAGACAAGCGCCGCATGATCGGCGAGCTGTTGAAGGCCGCGCTCGACGGCAGCCTGGCGCTGCCGGTGGAAGCGGTGTTCGATCTGGAAGACGCGGCCAAGGCGGCAGCGGCCAGCGCCGAACCGGGCCGACGCGGCAAGATTCTGCTACGCGCCGGTTGAGCGGGGCGCGCGCCGATTGAAACAGCGCCAGCGCGGGGGGGGCGGGGTGGCGGTCGCTCGCGCTGGCTGGATAGCAGGGTCGCTTGCGCTGCTGGAACGCTCAGAGCGGCTTCTAGCGAGTACTGATCCTGCGCGCGCCGCACTGTTACTCGCCTCGCGCGCTTGTGTGTCGTGCGGACGATGTGTGTGTGTTGATCCGTTGCGCAGCCAGCGGTCGTTGGCAGTTAGCGCTGCGCATTCACAGTAGAGCGACCTGGCCGTTGAAAACGTTCAACACTCGTACCCGCATCCACCCCTTCGGGGCAGCTTCTCCCGGTGGGAGAAGGGAGCTTATCGGCGCGATGCGTTTAGCCCGTTCGATGCAGGAGAAGTGCAGTTCCGGCTACGATGCATTGAGCTTCTCCAGGTACGAGAAGGAAGTCTCGAAGCAAAGCGCCAGCGCCTGCTCCGGCGAAATAAGGAAGCGGCGAACCAGCGCTTTACACAGCCTCACACCAGTAACAGCGAGCAAAGCCTCTCCCCCGTCGGGGCGAGAAGGCAAGGCTTGTGCGCCCCTGGCGCGTGTGCCTTCGGGCGCAAGCGCGGGGTCTGGGCGAGGCTACGTTTCTGCAGCGACGCAAGCTACCGCCAACCAGCCCTCAGGCCGGCTCGTCAGGCACCAGCTCCATCTCCAACCGCGTGATGCAGTCCTTGATGTGCAGCTTGCGCTTCTTCAAGCGCTTCATCTGCAGTTCGTCGTCCAGGTTCGCGGGCACGCGCTGGATCTCCTCGTCCAACGCGCGATGGGCGCGTCGCAACTCGGCGATCTGCTCGACGATCTCGGCGGTTGACAGGGTTTCCACCCTCCGAGCATACACAACCCCGGGCTGCGCGCGTCACCCACGCTTGCCAAGCGGCCCGGGGCTGCGACAATGCCCGCGCGCCGCGGGGAAACGGCGGCGCGCCCCGTCCATCATTGCCGCGCGGCTACGGCCGTCGAGAAAGGAGTCTTTCGATGCGTCTGCATTCTTCCCTGCTGGCCCTGGGCCTGTTCACCGTCGCCAACCTGGCCAGCGCCGCCGATGTCGCCAAGTACGACGGCTTTTTGTGCTGCAACCTGCGCACCGACGGCAGCTGGATCAGCGACAGCAACTACGCCGAAGATGGCAAGCGCATGCTCCCGGTCGGCACCCCGGTCAGCGTCACCGGTTTCGGGCGCAACCCCGTCAATCTCAAGATCGCCGGCGAAAAGCAGTCCATCGGCAACGACTACAGCCGCGACCTGGACAACACCGCCTTTGCCGCCCGGTATGTCGTCACCGCCGACCCGACGTCCCCCCAAGTTTGAGTAGCACCTTAGTTTGGAGTCCAATTCCCTACCCCGAGGAGATGGGACGTGAAGAAGCGCTTTTCCGAAGAGCAGATCATCGGCTTCCTGCGCGAAGCCGAGGCCGGCATGCCGATCAAGGACCTGTGCCGACGGCATGGCTTCAGTGAGGCGTCCTACTACCTGTGGCGCAGCAAGTTCGGCGGCATGAGCGTGCCCGATGCCAAGCGGCTCAAGGACCTGGAGGCCGAGAA
>NZ_JBBYGR010000084.1:0-34787 GCF_038405005.1 Xanthomonas sp. JL1
CGTGCTTGAGGTAAAGCAACCCGGCGATCAACCGCACCGGCAATGCGGGCCGACCGCCTGTGCCGGTGGTGGCCGGCAACTGCGGCGACAGCGCCTGCTCCAACGCACTCCACGGCAGCCGATGGCTCAGCTGGACCAGCGGATGGCGCAAGTCGATCTGGTTCTCCAGACGCGAACGAAACAGCTCATCGGCAGGCAACTGCTCGGCGGCAGGACGGCGTGTCCGCATGGGAGAAAACGGCCAGATACCAGGACGTACGAATGGAGCGTAAAGCGCGCGCCGGTCCACGAGAAAAAACGGGCAGCGACCGAACGCATAGCACCGGCGCATTCCCATCGTCCGTGCGCCGCCATCTAAGAGCGGCTAACAAAACGACTGCGCTCACCGCTAGGCGGGCGCGGCCGGTGCTCGGAATCGGCATGTACCACGCGTCCACTGCGGTTCTGAGCGCGCCGTCCGCGCCCACCTGACAGCTGTTCGCTACGTTTTGGTAGCCGCTCTAAACCTTCACGAGGCCAATATGGACCGATAATCGGTCGCCTGGTCGCCCTGCACCGCGGTCCCTGATAGCCTTCGGCCCTATTCCGCAGCGATCGCCGATTCGTCATGAAAAAAGCCGTTGTTCTGTTGTCCGGTGGCATGGATTCCGCCGCTGTCATCGCACTCGCGCAGGAGCAGGGCTTTGCCGTCTACGCGCTGAGCGTGCGATATGGCCAGCGCCATACCTCGGAACTGGACGCCGCCGCACGCGTTGCCGCCGCACAGGGCGTCGTTGCGCACAAAGTGGTCGATGTAGACCTGCGCAGCATCGGCGGCTCCGCCCTGACCGACGACATCGACGTCCCCGACGCCGGTGGTGACGGCATTCCGGTCACGTACGTGCCCGCGCGCAACACCATCATGCTGTCGCTGGCGCTTGGTTGGGCCGAAGTCGTCGGCGCAAATGACCTGTTCTGCGGCGTCAATGCGGTGGACTACTCGGGCTACCCGGATTGCCGCCCCGAGTTCGTGCGCGCCTTCGAAGTGCTGGCCAATCTGGCCACCAAGGCAGGCGTGGAAGGCGCGGGGCTGCGCGTGCATGCACCGCTACAGTTCCTCAGCAAGGCCGACATCGTCCGTGAAGGCGTGCGCCTGGGCGTGGACTTCGGCCTCACCGTCTCCTGCTACCGTGCCGACGCTGACGGGCGCGCCTGCGGCCACTGCGATGCATGCCGCTTGCGCGCTGCCGGTTTCGCCGACGCCGGCGTCCCAGACCCCACCCACTACGCCATTTTATCTTGACGCTCGCGTAGGGTAGAATGCTCACCCCGACGCAATGTCGGGTCAGTGGGCCGTTAGCTCAGTCGGTAGAGCAGAAGACTTTTAATCTTTTGGTCGATGGTTCGAATCCATCACGGCCCACCAATGAAATCAGTAACTTAGACGGCGCCGCAGGCGCCTTTTTTGTGCATCCGGGAAAATTGCCGGGAAAATAAGTGGCCGGGAACGCGGTTCCACGGCCAAGTAATTGGAGCAAAGCCCTGGCCTACGGAATCCGGCGAGGCGGCTTTACGACTGGCACATCGTGCGAATAACGCCGCGTCATTTCCTGGGTTTTGTGGCCTGCGGCTTCTTGCTTGTCAGCCAGGTTGCCCTCCGTATCTGTGATGCCACGGTGCTTCAATCCGTGGAGGCTGAACCTCTGAGCCTCTTCGATCACGCCCTCCCGGATAGCGAGGGTCATCATGCGTTGCCACGCGCTGTCAAGTGCCGACTTCGTTAACGGCGTTCCCGATTGGCTGACGACCAGCCGGCGCTGCTCCGGCTTTAGAGGAACGGGCCGCTCGTGCGCGGCCATCGTGCGCCTGCGGTACTCAATCAACCATGCCCACGCGCCGCGCAGTTCTTCGTTCCAGAGCGTGACGTTGTCGCGCGAGCCTTTTCGCCGCCTCGCCAAGATGCCCTGCTCGCCGGCATGCGCGTCAGTGAGATCGGTCACTTCAGCCCCGCGCAGCCTCAGGTTGTAGGCCAGGACCATCACCGCATGCAGGTATGGCGAGACGCTGCCTTTGGTGTGCGCGTCAAAGGTGGCTCGCTGCTGCGCAAACCGCAATATTGCAGTGAAAGCGTCCTGCTCCGGCATCGTGTGAGCGGCCAGCTCCTTCGCCTGGCGTACGCCCTTGGCCGGGTTGTGTTCGCACAGCCCAAATCGTATTCCCCACCCAAAGAGGCGGCGAAGGTATCGAAGCACGTGGTTGGCCTTGCTCGGGCGAGGCTCGATTGCTGGTTGCATAGCTGTGGCCTCTCGCCCTGCTGCGAGAGTCTCCACCAAGCGCTGCATGGTCGGGACATTGATACGCGTTACTTGCATCCGCCCAAGCTGGCTGCCGTCTTTCAGCACGTAGGCGCAGGCTGCTTGACCACTTTGCCTGTAGTCCTTCTGGGTGCCAGGCGCGAGAGCCTTGAACTCGGTGGATCGGTGGAAGCGCTCGTCCAAGAAGGCCAGAGTGCCTCTCTCGATCTCGCCCCGCGCGCATTCCACAATCGCGTGGAGTTCCGAAAGGCGCGAATGTCTGTGTGCGACCGTCCTTTTCTTAGGACGGCCTCCCTCAGGATGTGCTTCGATGATGTACCAGCGGCCATCCTCCCAATACACGCCTTGCGGCAGGGCGGCCTGATCGATATGGGCCGGAATAGCTGGGTTGAACTTCCTTTTTCTACCGCGTCCCATCAGATCAGCTCCATTGCATTTTCTTGGTTGGCCGCAGGCTCGGTGATGCCGAGCGCGGCGTTCACAGCATCAATCGTTGTCCAGATACGGCCCTTGCGGTCGTAGCGGTAGCGGATACCCTGCCGGTCTGCCCAGCGGCAGACCACCACCAGGCGTGGAGCCGGCCCGTCTGGTGAGCAGATGCGCTGCAGGTCGGCGAAATGCAGGATTCGCCCCGTCATAGCAGCTGCTCCTGTTGCCACTGTTGGCGGTTCCTCCATTGCTCCCGCATCTCGTCGCGCAGATCTTTTGCCGCTTGATCACCGCGCTTGGCGGCGATCAGCTGCTGTAGCAGGCCGACCGACTTGGCGTCGGTGTAGCCCTGCCGCAGCCAGTAGCGCGCCTCACACTGGCGCCGGTGTGCTTCTGTGTCCTCGTCGCTCATTGAGTGGCACCTCCGCGAAGGCGCAGCCCGAGCTGCACCACGTTGCTGTCGGCTGGCGCCGTCTGGCGTGGCACACGGATGCGGTGCATCCGCTTCCAATCGGCAAGCGCTTCGTCGAAGCCGGCGTGCTTCTTGGTGCGCCCGCATGGGCACTCGATGACGTGCCCGCCACCGGCCTGCAGGCGGCGGCCATCCGCGATGTGTCGGCCGGCGTGACCAGCCCGGCAGGCGGGCAACGGCTCAGGGTGCGAGATCTCGCGCTGCGTCATGCGTGGTCTCCCTCCGATTCCCCAGCGCTGCTCCCGATCGCCCTCTCTGCCTGGCGCAGATGCGCGATGGAATCCTCTTCAATCCGATCAAGCGCCTGGGCGATGGTGTAGTCCATGTCCGCGAGCCAGTCGTGTCGGTTGAGCACCAGTGCAGCCGTCAAGGCCTCGCCCGTCGACAGTGAGCCGGGGCCACCGTAGCGCTGCGCCGCACGGCTTACAGCAATCACGCGATCGAGCGTCATCGTGGTGACCTCCACGCAGCGCCAACGCGCACGCGCGCGTCGGCGATGGCAACCACTTCAATGCACAGGCGCTGCGCGGTTAGTTCGGCCAGCAACCGATCATTGGTCAGCATGAGCACATCGTGCTGGGCCAGTTGCCAGTCATCACCCTTGCGCTGCAGTCGCTCGTCCAACTCCACCACGCGTTTGAGGCTATAGACCTGGCAGATCGCATCAGCGTTGAGCGTCTTGCCGCTTGCCATTGGCCCGTAGACCACGATCGACTTAGCCATGCGTCACCGCCCGGCGCACAGCCATGGCACCACGACGACGCAACCGCTGCGGGATCTGTCCCACCGCCAGCCCGCTGTGGGCGAAGCGCGCCGGACGCGTGAGCCACAGCCGATACAGCAGCGCGCCGCCGATCGTCGGCGCAATCATGATCAGGGCCAGGTTAAGCATGGGCCACCTCCAGCGCAGCAGCGGCGATCGCTGCCTCGGCGGCGGCAGTCGGGCGACGCGGCAGCATGTTGGCCAGGTCGAACGGGAAATCCAGATCGTCCATGAAATCGGCCAGCGCATTGCTGATCCGGTCCGCCTCATTGGTGAACAGGCGTGGGCCGCTAATCAGCTTCCAGCCTTTGCCGGGACCACGGCGACGCTCCCAGCGTTGGGTCGCGCTGCTGTGCTGACCCATGGTCAGCGCAGCCACCACCACGACCGCGTCGTGAGTGATGTAGAGCGTAGCGATCGCACTGCAATCCTTGCCTAAGGCAAGGTCAAAGCCGATTCCGGCGGGCGTGATAGCCTGCTCGCCGGGTCCGGCACTGGAAGTTAGCGGGCGTGTGACAGCGTGCTGTTGCATGTGGCTCTCCTCGAGCTTCGTTGATGGAAGGTCCAGGGGCGGTGTTGACGCACCGCCCGCCGGACCCGCTGGTACAGGTCAGATCAGATCAGCGCCGGTAGGCGGATTGAGTGGTTCGCGCAGATGCCGAGCGCTTCCTGCTGCGCATGCCATAGGCGGTCGTGCTCTTCTTCGTTGATGGCGTATCGGCACCGCTGGGCAGCAAGTCCTGCAGACGGGCAGCGCTCATCGCGCACCTACCGCAGCAAGAAAACGGCATTGCAACCAATCGAACACGTCGGCCGCGTGATCGGCGCGCATGCAAATGTGCAAGCGCCCAAGCACGATGCTTTGGCTATCGCTACCCAGCATCACGTCAGCCGACGCGAACGACTCGCAGGCAATCAGCACCGGTGCCACTTCGTGCAGCGCATCGGAATGCAGCATCACCATGACGTAGCCCTGCATCATTTCGAAGCTGAGGACGACGCCAGCGCAGACGCGAAACTGCTTGTTGGCGTTCATCGTTGCGCCTCGCTCAGCAACGCGTCGACATCAGCGATGGCTGCAGCTACGTCGGCAAGTGTGAGGGCGTGGATTGCCTTACCAGTGCCTTCCAGGCGAGCCATCAGGCTCTGCCAGGCGGCATGGTTCCATTCGAGGGTGTTGGCGATCAGGCTGAAATAATGGGTGACTTGGCGCGCCGCAGACGCGGGCGCTTCTTGGGTGTGGTAGGACATGCTGAACTCCTGAGTAGATTGGAGTCCGTCAACCCGAGACCAATCGGGGTGGCGGACGGCACGGGTTGGTCTACCGGACTCAGGGACCGGCGGGGCCGAAGCCCCCCACGTACCGCCCGCCATAAAGATGGCAAGCACGTGCCCGGCGCGATGCAGGGCAACAAAAAAGCGCCTTGCATCGATCGATGGGCGCTGGTGCGCCTGAGTAATCGGGAGACCAATCCCGGTCGCCGAATATGCGACGACGTAAGAATATTCGCTCCGATCCTTGGTGCGTGTCAACGGAAACGTGCGGAAATTTGCGGCGATCATTTCGAGAACACCCAGCACTTCACAGTTGTGCCGGCGCCGCTGTGCTCGTCCTTGAGAATCGCACTGTTCACTGCCACATTGGCGCCGATGAACTTGTGCCGGCGCGAATCGCTTAGCAGCGCACGCAGCACCTTGAGATCGGGTACGGATTGACTGAACTGCGCGGCCCGTGCCGCAAAGTGATTGAGATTGATTGCGATGCGCTGCGCGTCGCGGCTGTGGTTGACGACCGCTTTGCCGTGGCCGGTCGCCTCGAGGTATTCGTAGACCTCCCAGAACTCATTGACCATCGCGTGGTCCGCGCTGATCGCCTTCTGTCGTTCCAGCGCCATGTCCAACAACGCCAGCCGGGTCTGCTCGACCATGTCGTCGGGGATGGTGATGACCATGCGCAGGCAGTCGAACAGCGCCAGCATCTGGGCGTGATTCTTGATGACGCGTTCCAGGCGTAGATCCTGCTGCGCGCGTAGCTTGGCCTCGAAGACCTTCACCCGCTCGGCGAACAGATCGAGGATGGCGCGCTCCTGGCGGATGGCACGCACAAGGAAGTGGCTGACCTCTTCGACCTGCAGCGCGTTGAGGTTGTCGGCCGCGATGCGGCTTTCGGTGGTGACCTGCGGGCGTTTGAAGTGCAGCTTCACGATGCGCGTGAGGATCGCTTCGCTGGCGTCGACCGCAGCGTTCTGGGTGATCACGATCGTGCCGCGAAACGGCGGCTCGTAGGTCTCGTTGCCGCCATTGCGCACGCCGCGTGTTGCCAGCGTGCCGCCGCCGAAGAAATCCTTCAGCTCATCCCACTCGAACGTCTTGGAATGCGCCTTGTCTGGCTCGCTGCGGTCGGCCTCCAGCAGGACGACGGGCATGCCGGATACCTGGCCCATGGCGCGTGCACGGCCAGCCTTTGATGACTTGGCCGGGTCGAAGCCCTCGTAATCGGAGCGGCCCAGCAGCTTCCACAGGAACGTCAGCAGCGTGGTCTTGCCGGCTCCGGCTTCACCGGTGGCTTCGAGGAACGGAAAACTCTTGTGCCCGGCGCGGATCTGCTCGGCGAACAACGAGCCAAACCAGAACGTCATGGCGACCATGCCGTGCGTGCCGAAGCACTGCCACAGCCACGGTAGCCAATCCACGCGGAATGCCTCGGCGTCGCGCTGGATCTCCAAGCGGATGGACTTCTGCGTGGTCTTCAAACGCAGCTTGTCGAACTCGAAGTAGTCCTCTTCATTGGCTGTCACCAACTCGCCGTCGCGCACGGCCATATCGCCGAGCAGGTAGGCACGGTGTTCTTTGCTATAGCCCACGAAGTCGATGGCGTCCACCGTCTTGATCGCCTCGGTCTGCTCTTCGATCAGGCGGTCCAGCTGGTGGCCGGTGCCGGTGAACATCGCGCCGGCGGCCAGGGAGATCAGGCGCTTCTTGAACTCGGAGGCGCTGGCGAGATGACCACCTGTAAAGGTGCCCTTTACGCTGGGGCCGTCGTGCGGAAAATCGACGCGGAAGTAGTACCAGCTTTCGTCGGTGACCTCTTGGCGCTGGAAATACAGCGCCTCCGGGTAGCAGTTGGCGATCTTCTGCACGGAACAGGCGGCGCGCTTGATCTTCTTCAGATCCTCGGCCGCAACCTCGTCGCCTTCGTCTGAATCGGTGTCGCCGAGCTTCTCCTTGCGCAGCTTGTCGAAGCGCTGCGTATCGAAGTCGAACCAGTACAGGCGGGAGCGATACTCTAGCCAGAAGTCGTTGCGGCCGTCGTGCTCAAACATGAGCAGGCCTTTGTCCACAGCCGAGCGAGCCACGAGCAGGTCGCCCTGGTAGCGGGCTTCGTTGATGTCGTTGTTCCACTGCTTGGGATCGTCGGAGGCGATAGCGCGCAGATGCAGGTCGTTCCAGTCGGTCTTCTTGCCGTCGCGCTGGACGATCTGCGCTGCCCGCGATTCAAAGCCCAGCGCCGCTGCGCGCTTGATGTGCTTGTGCGTATACGCACGGGCGCCCGGCTCGTTGTCCAGTGCCCACACAAGCGTCGGAAGGGCGGCCAAGCGTGCCTTTGCCAGCTCGCGTAGCGACTCTTCCGGAAATGCGTTGGAGGACATGGCCGACACTGCGCACATCCCGTGCTGCAGGAGCGCGATCGCATCAAAGATGCCCTCAACGATCCACACCTCGCGCACCGTCTGCATGGCTGTCAGCGCGGCAGGCGCCGCCCACCACACCCCCGCATAGCTCTGGCCTGGCGCAAAGCGCGCCTTCTGCTTGCCGAAGCGGTGCGGGCGATCAATCAGGCGCTCCCACCAGCCACCCTTGACCAGCGGGAAACGTACCGTTGCGGTGCCGGCGCTGATTTTGCGGTCGTAGTGGCTGTCCTGGCTGTAGAGGCCTTTCAGCAGAGCCAGGTCGAAACCACGGGAGAACTGCAGGTATGCATCGGCCGCTGCATTGGGAGCCGCAGCCGTTGGCTGGAAGCGCTTGGACCAGTCGTCGAACAGGTCGTCGTACAGATCCTTGACGTGCAGCTCGCGCCCACACTTGGATTGGCGGCCGCACTTCACTACCCAAGGTTTTAGATGGTTGGTGTACAGCTCCTTCTTGCTGCACGACGGGCATTTGCCGCCGCGCATGTACTCGGTACCGCTCCGGTGCTTGAGTCCGTAATCCCGTTCCAGCCGGGACAGCACCTGTTGCCGCAGATCCTCTTGCATCGAACTTCCTTAGACGCCGAGCCGACGCGCAGACGCGGGCACACAGATGGCGTTGTCGATCACGACATAAGCGCCGCCTGCACGACGGTGCGCGTCAACGGCGGCAGCGAGCAGGCGTGCTTCTTCGTGCTTGGCGTGCGGCGCGACGCGCTGCGGGACATTGCTTGCCGCATCCACGAATCGCGGCTCTTGTGCGGTGAACCAGCTGTTGGCGTGCGTCACGAGCCGACCTCGGTGTTTGCGTGTTGGAGAGTGGACAGAGCGATGGCCGATTCGGTCAGCACCACAAGGCGCTCATCCACGCTGTCAGACGTTGCGAGGCCCTCGCGCATGAGCGTTGCCACCACAACCGCACCAAAGCGCTGCGCCGTCTCCGGGGCGGCAGTGCGGCCGATGTAACCGTGCTCGGTCTTCAGCAATCCGCCATGGGTGAGGGCGACTTCCAGGCAAAGCTTCGCCGTGGGCGGCAATGCCGCCCAATCAAGGGTCTTTCGCATTAGGGGTGCCTCAGAGGTGAGGGAAGAACGGCTCGTCGCCGACGGGAATCAGATCCATCTGGCGATCGCCGAGCGAATCGCGGTATGCCTGCAAGGCCTGAGCACGCTCATAGGCCGGGGTCGGTGGAAGCTCGCTGTGTGAGGTGGGCACGCCGCTGGGGCTGGCGATACCGGTTAACTCCGAATGGCCTGTGTAGGTCGCACCGCACATCGGGTTCTCGCACACATAGGAGTCATGCCGCAGGAACTTGTGAGCGAGGAAGCTGGTGCGTTTGATCAGTCGTGCGCTGCATGCCTCACAGCGAAAAACGATTTTTTTCCGACCGAACATGCTCACCCCCTTGAGCTATTGGCGGTTGGGATTTGTGTGGCACTATTGGCTGGTGCCTTGAGACCCAATGCGACTGCCGCTTTATGCGACTCGCCGTATTTGCCTTGAGAGCGGCCGCGCAGCAGGTCATGTACGACCGACCGATCCACGCCGTTCTGCCGTGCGAATGCCGAGACTGTGATGCCATTCGCTCCGAGCCACTGCCGCGCCTGATCTGGGCTGCGGGGCGTGAACTGCTGCATTTGACTCTTACGGGGCATGTCGCGGTTCCGCCTACTTTTTGGGAATTATGTGGACTTAACTCAACATTGTCAAGTAAGGAAATGCCTGTATGACCGTAGGGAAACGCCTGAAGGAAGAGCGCAAGCGGCTTGGCCTGACTCAGGACGAGATGGCTGTGCAGCTTGGCCTCACGCGCTACGCGCAACTGAACTTCGAGAAAGACGTCAACCTGCCCGGCGGAGCGTACCTACTGGCCGCGCTAGAGCGTGGAGTTGATGTCATGTACGTGCTGTCTGGACATCGGGCGCAGTTGGACCCAGCCGATCGGCTACTGCTGTCTGCGTTCAAAGATGCATCGCCGGCTGCGCGCAATGCTGTGCTTGCTGCGTTGGGTTTGTCGGCCGATGCCTCGTCTTCCAAGACTGGGACCGGCCCAGTTCTGTCGTTCAACAAGAGCGAGATTGGCTCGATAATTTCTACTACCGCACCGATCGATCAAAGCAACATGCAGATCGTTGTTGGTGGACGCAAAAAAAAGAGCAAGTGATCAGCATCGAGATTGGACAGCTGCTCGTGGCAAATTTGCCGTTCTCGGCTATACCAACGTGAACTGTAGACACACGGTTCATAGGCAACAAAAAAAGCCGCCGGCCTATAACCGGCGACTTTCGTTAAGGTGTCGGCACATAGCTCCTTGCAATCCTTTCGTCACCCTCCTGGCAACGCGAGATGACCTGACATCCTTAGATCGGAACACTACAGTGATCGAATCGGGTTGGCTGTCAGATAAGTCCTACACATAGCGTAAGAATCGCACTTGATTTGCATCAAGCGTGCGCGGGTCTTATTTGAGATAATGATCGTGAGTAGTCGTTCGTCTGCGCTTCTGCTCACGCGGTCCAACTTGATGAAAGCCATCTCGGAGATGCACATGGATGATGCAATGGTTTGCCTGTCAGGCGAATACGTTTTGACTGCACACGTTGTTCGGCTTGGAGCTGAATGCTACGCAGAGATTCTTGTGTCTAGACGTGGTGGCATTACGCTACGGCAGCATCGATTACCGGTCACCGGATTCACTTCATACTCCGAGGCGAGCTCCTACGCGCTGAGCCAGATGCGCACATGCAGAGTCTCGGGCAATGGAACGCTGTTGATGCCAGTAGTTGCTGAAAATCAGCGGTTGCAGTAGAGGAGGTGAAAAGCATCAGGCGATGCTTTCCAACTCCAGCGATGTTGTAAAGCCGCTTGAGCCATTGATGGCGTGGGTAGTCTTTGCAATCAGCCAGCGTTGCCCATCAATCTCCGGCTTGAAGCCACTCACCGTGAGGGCCTGCTCTGGGAACAGATCAGCCCGTCCGATCGCCAGCGTGTAGTCGAACTTCGCCACGCCGCGTTTCACTCGCTCCAGCTCCGCGTGCGCATGCTGGCGTGCGGTTGCCTCATCGGCATACGACTCGCGCAGGCGCTTGGCATTGTCGTCTGTGCCGACCAGCACCGATTGCCGCTTCGCCTTGCCCTTATCTGTCCAATACGCACGCACGCCGGTGTAGGCATCGCGGTCGGCCACGGAGTAACGATGCTGGTCGCCGTCGCGCCGCGTCAGGGTGACGGTTGGCAATGGTTTGCCGGTAGCCGTAGTGCCGGCACCGATCGGCGCAAACACCAACGCACCTGCCTTCACTGTTGCCACTGCATCGAAGCGTTGCCCCAGATTGGTCAGCAAATTCATGTCGCTTTCGTTGGCCTGGTCAAGGTGCGGCAGGTTGATCTTCGCTAATGCTTCAGCGACGCGCGGCGTCAGACCATGTTCGCCGGCCAGCGTGTTGAGCACGGCGCCCAGTGTCGTGTTGTGCCAGCTGCGTTCCCGACGTGTGCGCATGTCTGCAGTGAGATCTGCACTGCGCGCACGCACGGTGATGATGTCCGGCGCGCCGCTGTACTCCACCTCGTCCACGATGAAGGTGCCCTTGTCGACTAGGCCAGTGGCTTTCCAGCCCAAAGCGACGACCAGGCGCACGCCGCGCTTGGGTAATGCCATCTTGCCATCGTGGTCGTGGATGCGCAGATCCAGCTGATCGGCTTCACCGCCCCGGCACTCGGTGAGAGTGAGATCGAGCAGACGCGGTGCGATGCGCTCGGTAAGGTCGACGCCATCGAGTACCACACGCCACTGCGGAATCGGGTAGTTCATGCGACGGTCGCCTCCGGCGTGGTGTCGTCTGCACGGCGCAGGCTCAGTTGGAACTCTATCCGTCGCGGCGTGCCGTCCTCGAAGAACAGCGAGGCGGTCTCGTTGATCGACAGCAGCAGATATGGCCCGTAGACCACGCCTGCGCCATCCACCAGCGGTAGCGGCTCACCATCTGCCGCAAGCTGGCGCAGCGTGTCCAGCGAAGCGCGGGTGCCGGTGAGTTCGGGAGCAATCAGACCAGATAGCTCGATGCTGTCATCGCCTGGGCCGAGGAACTGGCTGGCTGGCCGCGCGCCAACGCGCTCGCTGGTGGCGTGGCGCCAACTCATCTGCCGCTGCAGCTGCAGAAACGCGGCGCTGTCGAGAGAAAACACAAACGTGCCGTAAGACATCATCATCGGGGTGGATCCTCAGTCGTCGCGCAGGCTGGAGCGGCGGGATGCTGCTATGCGCCGTTCGCGCTCTTCAAGTTGGCGGGCGACTTCGCGCGCCAGTGCGGTGGCGTCCATGCCGGGCGCAGCGTGGACGTGGATGACGTAGCTGTTGCCGCCTACAGGCGCTCCTGGCACCCGCGCCGGAGCCGACAGCGGCGCACCGCTGTCGATCGCCGCGACCGGCGCTGTGGCCGTTGCCAAGGCCAGCCCAGCGCCCACCGCACGCATGCGGTTGCCGAGTGCCGTCACGGCCTGCACAGGCGCGCCTTGACCGCGCTGCAGGCCGACGGTGAGGCCTTGCATGGTGAAGTCACCCAACTGGGCGAACACGCGCGAGGGGCTGTGGATGCCGAGCAGCCCTTTGAACCGATCGACCACGCCGCTGCCAATGCTGGCGATCGCATTGCCGGCGTCGCCGAGCTTGGAGCGGATGCCCTGGACAAGGCCGCCGATCATGTCCGCGCCGGCCTGCAGCATCCGGGCAGGCCAGTTGGCCAACTGCAGGTTGATGCCGGCCCACAGCTGCAGCAGCCCTTGGCGGATGCGATCGCCGTTGCCGGTGAACACGCCCACGATCAGCGACCAGGTGCCCTGGACCGTTTGCCACACGCCGCCGAGGATCTGCTTGATCACCGGCAGCACAAACACAAACGCCTGCACCAGCCAGCCGATCGCTTTGACTGCCAGCTGCAGTTGGGTGACCAGCACCGCGCCCAGGATCTGGCCGAAGCCGCGACCGGCCTGCGTTGCACCGTGCAACTGCGCGGTGGTGGCCTCGAACGGCGTCAGCAGCTGTTTGACCCACGCCCAGGCCTGGCCCATCGCCGCCGCCACGGTGTCCCACACCGTACCCAGCGGCGCGAGTGCGGCCTGCAGCTCGACCAGCACCGGCGCGGCAGCATCGACGATGCCTTGCCAGACGCCGATGGCGAAGGCCTTGATCGGTCCCCAGTACTTCCACACCAGCAGCGCCACTGCAGCGACGGCCGCACCGATCGCCAGCACTGGCAGGCTGATGCCACCGAGTAGCGGCAGCAGCGGGCGCGCGCCATTGGCGAGCATGGGCAGCACGCGGCCGCCGAACGCCACCACCTGACGGATCAGCGCACCGAACCCGCCGCCGCCCGACAGCAGCGCGACGGCGCCGTGGATCTGCGAAAACGCCATCGCGGCCGCGCCGCCGGCCACCAGCAGTCCGCCCAGGATCGTCACCAATGCGGCGGCACCGATCGCTACCTTGGCGATCGCACCCACCAGCACCGGATTGGCGCGGATCCAGGTCGTGACCTGGCCGACCACCGCAGCAGTACGCTCGGTCAGTTCCTTGAACTGCGGCAGCAGCGTCTGGCCGATCGACTGGGACACCACCACAGCGGTGTTCTTCAGCAGCTGCAGCGAGTTGGCCGAGGTGGCCACCCGCGATGCGTACTCGGCCGACATCGAGCCGCCGTAGCGCTGCGCATCGGCCACCTTGGCGAAGTTGCCCTGCAGCAGCTCAAGATTGGTCAGCAGCGGTGCGATCGCGCCAATTGACTCACGGCCAAACAGCTGCGTCATCGTCGCGGCCTGCTCGGCCTTAGGCAGTGCGCGCAGCTTCTGCAGCACCGACATGATTGCCCCGCCGGCATCCTTCTGCATGACCTGGGCCATGGCGGTGGCTTTGATGCCGAGCTTGTCGAACGCCTCGCGCTGGCTCTTGGTGGCCGACTCGCCCGAGGCAAGGGTGAGCAGCATGTTCTTGATGCCAGTGGCCGAGACTTCCGACTCAATGCCCATGCCGGCCACCGTGGCGCCCAGCGCGGCCAGCGGCCCGCTCTGTAGGCCGGCGACCTCGCCCAGGGCACCAATGCGATTCACCACCGCGCTGATCTTGTTAACGCTGGCCGGTCCGGTGTTGCCGAGATAATTGATCTTGTCGGCCAGCACGACCACTTCCGCCTGGCCCATGCGAAACGCGGTGCGCCAGGTGGCCATCGTCTGGCCGGCTTCCTCTGCGCTGCTGTCGAAGGCCACGCCCATCTTGGCCGCGTCCTCGGCGAAGCGGACCAGCTCCTGGCGCGGAATCGCGGCCTGGCCGGCGGCCGCCACGATCTTGGCAATCTCGGCCGGCAGCATGGGCAGGCGCATCGAGAGGTTCTCGACATCGCGCCCCATCTGCGCGAACTGTTGCGGCGTGCTGAAGTTCACGACCTTGCGCACATCGGCCATGGCCGACTCGAATTCCATCGCATCGTTAATCGGCAATGCAGAAGCGCGCAAGGCGCGCTGACCGGCAAATGCCATCCCGGTGCCATAGGCGCTCGCCTGCAGGCCGGCGCTTTGGATGCGCGCACTGCGACGCTGAGCAGCATCGATCGCTGCCAGCCGCTGTTGCTGGGCACGCATGGCGGTGTTGGTGCTCTCGATCTCGCCGCGCAAGCGGCGCTCATGCGTGACCAGCTCGCGCGTGCTGATCCCGGCCGTCTCCAGCCGACCACGCAGACGCTGCAAGCCGGCCTCCTGTGCGCCGTGCGCGGTCTTGAGTTCGCGCGCGGTGCGCACAGCGCGCTTGAACTCAGCATTCATGGCAGCGGTAGGCGTGCCGGTCGCCTTGATCTGCTGGGCAAGTGTGCGCACCGACTGCCGCTGTGCATCCAGCGCAGCCTTGGCACGCTGCGCCACCGCGACTTGCTCACGGTAGGCGCCGATATCGCGGTGCTGGCTGTTGAGTTGGCGCAGCGCATCGCGCTGGTTGCGCAGTGCGGTGGCAACACCGCGGCTACCACTCAACACGCGCCGGAACGGGCCGGTGGCGCGGTCGACGGCGGCCAGGATGACCTGCAGGCGCAGATTGTCAGAGGCCGCCATTTAGGCGGCCTCGCGGGTCAGTAGGTGCAGCATCATTCGGCTCCGCTTCGCAGGCGTGCACGCTCGCGCCACGCCGTGAGTTCGTGCAGCGACCAGCCGTTCATTTCAGACGGCGGCCAGTGGAAGATGGCCGCGATGTCGGCCATCGCATCCTCTACGCAGTCTGGAAGTCCGCTTCCCTCTGGGCCTTCGTCAAGAAAAAAAGCTGCACCTCCTGGCCGAGGGCAAGCAGGTCGGCCGGATCCATCGCATTGACGTCGGCCGTGGTCAGCGTGGGCGAAGTAATGCGCGGCAGCAGCGTTGCCATCGCGGTGACATCCAACTGCAGCACGTCGACGAGCTTGAGGCCGCGCAACTCGCCCGCGCCGGGCTTGCGCACGTTGACCTGCGTGATGGTCTGCTCGCCGCGCACGATGGGCTGGTCGAGGGAAACGGCTTGGGAAAATGTCGGGGTCATCGGAAGGTCTCAGGGCTGAGGCCTGGCAGCGCCAGGCCTGAAGGGTCAGGCGCCGATGGCGCGGCGTTGGGCGGCGAGCAGATCCACGCCGTTGACGATCTCGGTCATGTTCACCAGATCGATCTCGATCACGGTGGCGCCGTTGATGGTCAGCTTGTAGTAACTGGCCGACGTCTTGACCGAAAACTCGGTGTCATCCCCCGACTTCCCGGTACCCGGATCGATCTCGCTGTGGCGGCCGCGCACGACCACCTCCACGGCATCCACGGCGCCGCTGTCGTCGCGCTGGTAGGCGCCGGCAAAGCGCAGCTGCACGGCGTTGTGCGTGGTGGCGCCATACTGATTCAGCACGCTGCGCATCATGCCGCCGCACTTCCATTCGAGTTCGATCTTCTCCTGACCGAAGTCTATGTCGACCGGACCATTCATGCCGCCGCCACGGTATTCCTCCATCTTGCGGGACAGTGTGGGCAGCTTCACTTCGACCACCTGGCCGAGATAGCTCTCACCGTCGTTGAACAGGTTGAGCGCCTTGAGTTTCTTGGGCAACGCCATGGGGTTCTCCGGAAATCTAGGTCAGGTGCGTTACGCGTTGACGCGTTCGGCAAAGTCGGCCAGGTAGCTGGTGGTGATCTTCTGATACAGCTGCAGGTTCTCCAGCGGCGGCACCGGTGTGTAGTCGTAGTCGATGCGCAGCGCGCCATCGGCCAGCGTGGTGGCGCTGTTGAGGGTGCCGTCGTACCAGGCGTTGGCATCGATCAGATAACCGGACGATTTGAGGTCGCGGAACTTGGCGTTGATCGTTTCGATCAGGTCTTTGACCATCGAGGGATGCATCGGTTTATCGACGTAGAACGCCACGCCTTCGGCGATGGTGTCGGCCAGGATCTGCGCGGTGCGCGTGGCCGTCTCGAACGCGAACATGCGGTCTTCGGCGCACGTGCGCGATCCCCAGAAGCGTTGCCCATTGAAGGTCACCAGCGTGGTGATGTCGCCTTCGTTGAGCACGCCGGCATCGGTGGCAGGATCCTGCAGATCCCAGTGCACATCCTTGGAGATGCCGGTGACGCCGGCCACCGGCACGTTTGACAGACTCTTGTGCCAGCCCTGTTCGGTGTCGATCTTGGCGCGCAGACCGAGCGCACGTGCGGTGGCATACGCGGCGGTCGTGGTACTCGTGGCGGTATCGAAGGCCAGGAAGTCCGGCCAGATCAGCATCAGCTCACGATCGCTGAACTGGCCGCGATACGTGACAGCCTCGGCGACGGTCTCGGCAACCGGTCGCACATACGCCATTGCGCGCAGCTTCTTGGCAATGGTCGCCAATAGCTTGGCCACCGGGAGCGTGTCCAGACCTGGTGCGCCCAGGATGCGCGGGCGCACGCCCAACTGTGCCTGTGCGGCGAGCAAGGCATACAGGCCTGTATAGCTGTTGGACCTGGCCTCTCCGATGACGTTGGTTGGGATGTTGCCCGCGTCTGCGTCCTCGGCCACGCGCACGACGATGGTCACCGGGTTGGTTTGGTCGGCGATGCCCTGCAGCGTCGCGCGCAATGTGCCCTGGATGCCGGCGCTGGCGATCGCACCGAGCACGTCGGTGATCAGCACCGCCTTGTTGAGCGGAAAGACTTTCTCGTCCGCGTCGGAGGCTGTGGCGATCAGGCCGACGACAGCGGTGGAGACGGTACGGATGGTGCGCGTGCCCGCGCTGACTTCGATGACGCGGACGCCGTGGTGGTAGGCAGTGGACATAGGTTCCTCGATCAGGACGAGCGGAAGCGGAGCGGGATGGTCAGGCGCGAGCGCGCATTGGCGGGGGCAACGTCGGTGCGCTGGCCTTCGATGGTCAGCACGAAGTTACCGGGCGTGTCGCCGACGACCAGGCCGACGCGGGTCAGGCGCACGCGCGGCTCCCAGCGCATCAATGCGGTAGCCGTGGCACCGTAGAGCAGCGTGCGGGTGGCGCCGTTGAACGGCTGGTCGATCAGTTCGGGCAGCAGCGAGCCGAAGTCGCGGCGCTGCTCGCGTGTGCCGATGGGCGTGGTGAGGATGCAGGCGATCGACTGGGCCAAGTGTTGCTCGCCTTCGATCACACGCCCGGTGATGGCATCGACGCCGATCACTGCGGGACACCGCTGAGCGCGCTGCCGGCAGTCACGCCGGTGGTCTTGTGGTGCTTGAGGCTGATCCCGCCGCCAAGCACGTCGATGTCGACCGTGGCCGTGCCGGTGATGCCGACATCGCCGTTGATCTGCGTGGTGCCGTTGACCGTCAGCGGGCCGTTGAGCGTGATGCCGCCATTGGCGGTGATGGTTGCAGTGCCGCCGCTGGGCAGTGTCGCCTGCAGCGCATGCGTGTCGGTGTCGTATTGCAGCTGCGCGCCATCGGCAAAGCGCAGCATGTGCAGTGTGTCGGACGTGGCGGGCGCTGTGAATTGGTCGGAGTAAAGACCGCGTAGCACCAGGCCATCGGCCAGGTCGCCGGCCGGCGAGAGCACCACGACTTGTTCGCTGATCGCTGGCGCCGACCAGATGATGGTTGTGCCGGTCAGTGTGACTAGCCAAGGCAGATAGTCGGTCATCATCTCGCCGACCTGCACGCGGCATCGCGCGGTGGCGAGATTCACCTCGGCAACCGTGCCGAGGCGAATGGCGTTACTCAGTGCGGAGGATGCGTTGCCCATACAGCCATGGTCGATGGCCGCACGGGATTGCGCACCGCAGTTGGTACGTAAAGCGCAGGGCTACACAGCGGCTACTTCGGGCACCTTCGGCTGCACCGACCAGGCCTGTGCATCTTCGTCCCACACCACCGTGCCATCGATCGACACCGGTGGCGCCACGGTGGTCAGCTGTCCCGGCAACGCGACGCCTGCGGCCAGCCGTGGCGCGATCGCGCCGGTGGCCTTCTCCCAGACCAGCGCAGCGCTGTAGTCCGGATCCGCACGCCAGCTCCTGCGTGTAGCGTCCCACACGTTGCGGCGGTAGTCGCTAGGTAGGAAAGCCATCGGTTGCGAGGTGGTGCACCCCTGCGGCAGTGCATCTCCCAAGGCAAGCGTATTGGCGATCGGCACGGCGCTGTCGATGCTGTAGAGCATCACCCCGCGATAATCGGCCACCAGTTCCCACATCCCTGAGAGGGACGACAGGCGGTGCCGCTCATATAGCCCTGCAGGCGGCGTTGGTGCAGTGGCAACGGTGTTGGGCGGCAACGGGTAGCGTCCTTCCAGCTCGGAAAGGTAGACCGTCACCGGGCCGGTGTACTCACCGGTGGTGGGATCAAAGGCGTAGGCGGTGCTGGTGCGCGGGAGAGGGTTGCTCATCTTGACCTCAGTAGGCAATGCAATAGGTCATGCGCAGGCCTGCAGGCAGGTTGTCTATGCCGCCGGCTGCGTTGACGGTGATTGTGTGTGCGTGTGCCCCGGCACCGCGATGATCCACGTCGTGCACGTGATTGCCGCCCTCCGCGATGCCGATGCCGTGGGTGTGGTTGCCAACGCCGTTCATGCTGATGTTATGGCCATGGCTACCCGCGCCGTCAGTGCCGAAGGAGTGCGCGTGGTTGCCGCCGGCACCGGTCCAGCCATCAGACGGGGCAGCGTCGTTGTCGCGCTCCCGGTAGATGCCGTAGCCATTGATCACGCTGGATGGAATCACGCCAGGATGTTGGTGATCACCAGAGGCGCTCGTGCTGCCGCCGTGCGCGTGATGCCCTTGCGCATCGGTCCACGCATAGTGCGCATGGTCACCGGCCGCCCCGGCACTCGCGCCATGTGCGTGGTTACCGGCCGCATTGATAGCAGTGTAGTGGGCGTGGTCGCCCACCGCTGCTGCGCTGGCGCCGTGCGTATGGGAAATGACCTGGCCGGGGTCGTACGAACCCACCGCGGTGGCCGCACTGGTGTGGGTGATCACCGTGCCTTCCTTGATCTTGGGTACATTGAAGGTTGTGCTGCCGTCACCCGCGCCGTAGACCGTGCCAATGGCCGCAAACAGCGCAGCGTACTTGGCACGCGAGATTTCGGCGCCATCGCAGACGAGCAGGCCATTGGGTGGATACAGCGAGGCCATGACCACGATCTGGCCGGGTAACAGGAATGATTGCGGCACGTTGAGCATGTTGCGGAAGTCGCGGTACCAGTCACCTTGACGTCCATCCAGCATGTCGGCATCCAGACCATTGCCGTGACCGGCATCGCTCAGGGCAGCCGTGCGAATGCCCAGCGCACTGCGTGCCGCTGCTGCGGTGGAGCGCGACAATAGATCCTTGATGTATTCGGTCGGCCCCCGTTCGCCAAGGCGCTGGTCCAGTGCCGCCAGTAGGTTGGACGGCGACAGCGCACGCTCCTTGTCCATCCCCGCGATGGCTTGGGCATCGGTCGCCAGGCGCACCACGCCCGGCACGTTGATCGTCGCTGCCGGATCGGTGAAGTTGATGTCGCCAAAGATGATCTGGGCGGTGTCCACGTCGGTGAACACCACGTCCAGCGCCAGGAGTACCGAGGCCGCGCCGGATTTCTCCACCAGCAACTCGGATTGACCATAGGCGCCAAACAGCGTGCCATCGGCCAGATACAGGCCAAAGCCGTAGCAGCTGTACGCTGCACTCGATTCGTCACGCACCGAGACATGGATCGTGTCCTTCGCCGTGACCAAGCCGCCGATGGTCGTCAGGCGCTTGATCTCGGAAGGCAATGCGGTGAGGCCGGCCTGCGCCACGAAGGCAGCGCTAGTCAGTCCCACGGCGGCAATGGTGACCGCCCGCGTACCGGTCTGCTCCGCATTGACCAGCGCCTGTCGTCCAGCAGTGGTGATCTTGATTTTAAGTCCGGGCATCTATGCTCTCTAGCTCGCATCGCCCTGCAGGCGCAGGAACAGGGTGACCCTGCCGCGTGCCACGACATTGAGTCGGGCCTCGGCTTGGAATCCTTGGGTGAAGCTGAAGTGCGCGCGCACGGGCTTGGTGCGCTCCACCTCGGCAAAGACTTCCTCTACGAACCGGGCGCTGGCGCTTTGTCCATCGGCGCCGGTCAGCGTCAGCGCCAGCTCGAAGGTGTGCGGCTCGCCACGTGGCTCCTGCTGCCACCATTCACGGATGGCCACCGCGCCGCCGAACGACTCGACCACCATCCGCACGCTGTCGGCTGTGCCCTTGCGTCGCTGGATGGCCATAGCGCTGCGCAGGCGCGAGCGCTTGACCGCATCGCTCCAGTCGGCCTTCCAGTCGTCGACGGACAACGCCCATGCCAGCCACGGAAGATGTCCGGCCGGGCACGTGTCGGGATTCCACAGGTCGGGATACGGTAGTGGGATGCCTTCTAGGCGCGACGCCACGGCGGCCAAGGCGCGCTCCATCGGTGTGGCATTGGGCGGTAGCGGCGAACTACTCATCGATGCCCGCGTGCACGATGTCAATTGCCGTGCAGTACGCGGCCTGGGTCCGGCTGATCCGGATGTCGGCGGCGGGCTCATCTAGCTCGATGCGCTGCACGCCATCGGCGAACAGCTTGGCCTTGATCGCGGATTCGGGGACGTCGCGGCCGATCCGATGCGCTTCGGCAAGGTAGGCCTGCAGGCTGCGCAGCGCTTCACGGATGACGACCGCCGAGTCGGGGCCGGCATAGGTGTAGAGGCGCCCACGAATGGCATACGGGATGATCTCGGCGCTCTGCACTGCGACCTCATCGGTCAGCGGGCGTACGCCGTCGTCTGCGAGGACGGCCGCGACTTCATCCAGCAGCTCCTGCGGCGCGGTTCCGTCGCCCGTGCGCGATTGCACGGTGACCAGGACTTGCCCGGGCGCGGGGCTGGTCGCGCTGGCATCCATGACGTCAGCGGATGCACTCAGCGCGTGGAAGATGTACGCCCCCTCGGGGCCCGCTACGCTGAATCCCTCCGGCGCAAGCTGGATGCGGCGGCGGAAGTCGACATCCGACTCGTAGGTCGGTGCAAGGCCGATATCCCGTTGGCCCGGATCGAGCACAAGGCGGGCTACACCGAACAGTGCACCCAGGTGGTCGAGATTGGCGCCAGTGGCGAAGGCCAGCATGGTCTGCTGCGCCTTGTCGTTGGCGCGCTGGCGCAGCAGGAGCTCGCGAGCCGCGAACAGCTGCAGGATCTTGTAGACCGGATCGGCTTCGGTGAGCGCAGAGAATTCCGGCAGTAGCTTGCGGAATTGAGCAAGCGCTTCTGCAAAGATTGTCTCGAAGTCCAGCGCATCGATCAGATCTGGGGCTTTAAGTCTGGATAGATCTACCGCAGTAAATGAAGCCATTGCACGTGCGGAAAGAGGGGGGCTTGTAGAATCCCCTGTAAGTGCTAATTGGCAAATATACACGCGCAGTAGTATGCAAACCTACAAGGCGCGATCACGCAAGCTACTTGTCTAGCCGGCTAGCGCTAGCTCACCCAAGCTTCATTTCCCGTACTTTAATTCGGTGCTGATCAACAAGTTGCGCGGCTGCCTGTAGTTGCTCTTCTGAGAGATCTGCAAAGCTAGGGATGTCGGCCATAAATTTGTGGAAGCGCTCCTCCATCCCGTCCATGCTGATGCCGTCTACCATCGATCTACGGAATATTTTCTTGGCCAACTTCTGCAGCTCTTGGGGAAGCTGTCCTGTCATCATTCGTTGCGCTATCCAAAGATATAACTGATTAGCCCTGACCCTCAGCTGGATTTTTGTTGCAGTCCTGCAAATAGCTTCGTTTTACCGATGTGTTCCATGATGTCTGATCTTGGCGCTCCTGACGCGAGGAGCCGGTGCGAAGTTCTTTCAGCCAGGGCCCCATGGCGGCCTGGCATTGGGCCGGTTTAGCGATAAGCGCGGAGGTGCTGCAGCTGAAGGTCAGGGCTAATCAGGAAGATATATGTCGACGATCTGAAGTCCAATCGAATACTTGCTATCTAGTACGGATATTTCTTTGGTGGGGTGGCCTATTCCCAATATTTCGGCATCGCCCATGTTTTTATAAAGCGGATGATTGAGCATCGCCATCCGATCCCTTGGGGAACAATTTCGCAGCCCCTGATTCATCAAGCCCAACACCCTATGGGTTTCAATCTGAGCCTTATTAAATTCTTTCTGTTGGTCAACAATGATTGATGATGCGTCTTTCAATCCTTTTCCTCTGATTCGTCTAGCCATTGAGTTCACTACAAATTGGAAGCCAACGGCATTGGGCGAGAGGATTTTTTTATCTTGGTATCCAAAATCTAATGCTAACGGATTCGTGATTCCATACGAGCAGGCGTCAGCAATAACTTCCTTGCTTCTGTGGTCGAATGCGCTATCCAAAGCTCTTGCTTTCACTGCTGTCAATAATTCGATGATGTCTGACTCGCGCATTTCGATGTTTCGATCCGTGCACAAGCTCCAGGATTTACGGAGCAAGTCTTCGTCCATGATATGTGCCAATTTGTGAATTATAACGAACCGCATAGGTGTCCAATAGCTTTCCCATCTCACTGCAGGGTTCAGTTCGGAATCAAATATCGCGTCAAAGAAAATGACTATGGCTAGTGTTTTTTTTCAATAAAATAATAATCAAAATCAAAATTCATCTTCTCCTGAAGGTGTAAAAGGAGATTTGAAACTTTAATAATCCCAGATGCCCGCATATCTTTTGCATGAAGTTCGCCAGCCTTTATTTCCTGCAGCATTTGTCTGTGAAGGTCGATGCCAATCGCGTCGACATTGGTTCTGCTGGATATAACGCCATAGCCTAGCTTCGGTTGATCTCTGTTAAAAAGATCATTCCCTGTATTGCCGGTTTCATCGATGTGAAAAAACATTTTCTTCCTTGGGGGTGAGTTGATCGTTTCATTAAAGATGAGATTTTTAGCTTAAATGCAAACATCGGTGGCCAAATTTTTTGAAGATAGCTGGGCAATGAACTCAGCTTTTCCTACCAGTCTGATACACGGGCGATTTGGCGTTCCAGTATGTTTTGCAACATCGGATATTTCCTTTCCTGATTAGCCCCGACCTTCAGCTGCAGCACCTCCGCGCTTATCGCTAAACCGGCCCAATGCCAGGCCGCCATGGGGTCCTGGCTGAAAGAACTTCGCACCGGCTCCTCGCATCAGCAGCGCCAAGATCAGACATCATGGAACACATCGGTAAAACGAAGCTATTTGCAGGACTGCAACAAAAATCCAGCTGATGGTCAGGGCTAATCAGGTTTCCTTTTGAGCCGATCAAGTCAGCACCCTAGCACTCCGCAATATCACGCTCAATGGATGAGCTTTGTTAGGGCTTTCGTAAGTGCCTTCGATACCTCGCCCTAGCCTAAGTGGTTTAAGACTTGGTCGTGGATTAGCAGCCTGTCGTTAGCGGTGAGACCCAACAGCACCCGCTTCTCGTAGCGTGCTCTCGGACCGCCTTTGCGCACCTGTTCGCTCAGTCCTTCCTGATGCACGCGTGCGATACGAGACACCCGTCCCATGAAGCCGACGCTCACCCCGTTGGGGCTGGCGCTGACCTTAAGGAACTTGGCCTGCCGCAGCTTGGCGAACATCTTCGCGCGTTTGACGCGGCCGGCCTTATGCAGCAGCTGCTGCTTGCGCGGTGAGTACGCTGAGCCATCGGGCGCCTGCTGCTTGCCGATGCGCTGGCTTTGCGAGCGCCGCAGCTCCGTGCCGATCTTGCGCGCCAGTGTGCGGCGCTCGCTTGGCTCCAAACGCGCCAGCAGAGGCGCGGCCCAGTTCTCCAGCGCGGTCAGCTCATCCATGTGGGATCGATTTGTGGCTCAGGTGCGTGGGCCATGTCATAGCCGCCGCCATCCTTCGCCGTCACCACCACGCGCTCGGTCAGCGGCAACTTGATCGACAGATCCACGGCATCGTTGGCGAGGATGTCGGCTTCGAAGGCAATCTCGCCACGGCGCGCCGGGTTGGACAGCAGCTCGGACTGATTGACCTGCACCCATTCCAGTAGCGGCAGCATCACGCTGTCCGGGTGGCCGGCATAGTCGGCCACGATCAGATTGAGCGTGTACTGGTACTCGAACGACAGCCCCGGCTGGAACGTGCTGACCAGGCTGCCGGCGTCGATAAACACCAGCAGCCGATCAGCGTCACGTGCCAGGTCCGGCAACGCCGCGACCAGATGCGCACGCAGGCTGGCGGGCTTGATCATGGCGTCGCTGCCGGCAGATGCAGCTCGATCCAATCTTGCAGCGCGCTCAGCTGCGCGGCGGTGGCGTGGCAGCTGGTGTAGTTGTCGACGACGGTGCTGGCGACGGCAGAGAGCGTAATGCCGGCGGCCGGTGCATCAGGATCTCCGGTGGGCGGCCCGGCAGGGTGGCCCGAGGCGGCGGCGTCGTGCAGCCGCACAAAGCCAGTAGGGATAGCGCAAGCAGCATCGGCTTTCTGGGTGACATAGATCGGGATCTCGCGGGTGATGGTGGCGCCGGCTTCGCGCACGACTTGCACGCGATCGACGTACTGGGTGACGACGGTGGTGGAGGTCTTGGCGCTGTCGCGTTCCGCCTCGGCCTGGCGCTTGGCCTGCAGCGCGGCGTCACGGTCTTGCCGGGCGGCGCCGACCCGCTGCTCCTGCCACACGCAGCCACCGACGAGCACTGCAATCAACGCCAGCAGGATGATCAGGCGCGTGACCATCAGGGCACGCCCAGGATCTGCAAGGCGCGCTGCGTGCGCGTGACGCGATCGCTGTGGCCTTCGGGCAAACGCTTGGCCCGCACGTTGCCCAGGTTGATCTTGCGGCCCAGGCCAAGCACATCGCCCGCATCTGCCATGACGTTGAGGCCGTTGTCCTGCCAGTACGCAGCCGCGCCCAGCGCGCTGGGCTCGATCTGCAGCAAGAGGTCCGGCTGCTCTTCGACCGGCAAGCCGATCAGCTCGCCGATACGCTGGTAGTTGCCCCGGAAGGTGTGCTGCATCGGGCCACGGCCACGGTGGCGATAGCCATCGCCGCTGGCTTCGTTGCCGTTGCCCAGCAGGTCGGCGTAGACGAAGTTGGCCAGACCAACCGGATTGCGCAGGAACCTGGGCGCTTGTGCCGGCGTGATGCGTGCGCCGAAGACTTCCAGCAGCCGGGCGCTGGTGGTGTACGTCAGCCCTTCTTCCATCCGCGACAGGCTCAGGCTTTCGTGGCCGAGCTGGCCCAGCCAATGCGCAGCGCGGCGCTTGGTGGTGATGCCGAAGCGATTGGCGGCGGCGAGCAGTGGGCCGTGCCAGCGCTGTGCGCGTTGCGGCGAGCACTGCATGATCGAAGCGAGTTGGGTATCGGTAAACATCAATCGACCTTCAGGATGCGCGCCACATTCCCCCGGGCGCGGTAGGTGAGCACGGCCAGCACGATCAACGTGCCCAGGTGCCAGAGACTGACTTGCGAGCGGGCGCCGGCCAGCAGGATGTGCAGCGCCTGGCCGCCGGTGCTGGCGATCAGCAACCACGCGCACCAGCCCGCGCCACGCCGGTGACGCGCATCGACTGGCCGGTGGTAGGTAAGCAGGCGGACGCAGATGGCCAGCGAGGCCATCAACGTCAGGACGGTGACCAGGCTATGCACTGGGCGGACCTCCACGACGTAGGAAGGAAAAGTCGAAGGACTTGCTCTTTTCGATCAGGCCCAGCGTGACGGTGATGGCGCACGCGGCGCTGGCAAAGGCGGCGACGCCGCTGGACTTGATCGGCAACCAGCGCAGCAGCTCCGGCGCCAGCTGGTAGCCGGCGATCACGCTCACCGGGAAATAGATCAGCCGCGCCAGCAGCGGTTGTTTGGTGGCAGACACCACGAACAGCGCGCCGCCGGCAAAGGCGCCGATCAATGCATCGCCGTCGATGCCAGGCAGCACGGAGGCCAGGCCCACACCGGTGGCGATCAAAAAGCCGCTCGAGACGGAGGTGGGTTCGGTCATCAGTTCAGTCCCATAGCTGCACGAGCGGCGTCATCGCTGCTGTGGTGGTGGTTACCTCGGGCAACTCCACCGGGGTGCCATGCGGAAGCACGGCGCCCCGTTCGGCCAGGCCGGGATTGAGGAGATAGGTCCGCTCGACCAGGCCGGCCGTGCTGCCCAGGTGGCGCCAGCACAGCAGGTCGACGGTGTCGCCTTGCATGGCGTGCACGCGCATCAGATGAGCTCCACCGTGCTGCGCGGCAGGTTCTGCAGATCACGCACCGCCCAGCGCTGGTCGCGGCGCAATTCGGTGATGCTCGGCGTCAGGTCATCGGCGCGCTGGTTGGCGCTGTTGGTGGCATCGAAGCTGCGGTAACGCTCTGTCACCTCGACGGCGGTGGCACACGCCACCGCACGCAGGTACAGCTGCACGCGGCGCGAGACGCCGTCGACGGTCGTGCTGGGGAGATCGCTCAACGCCGCGTAGCCGGCCGCCTGCTGCGTATCCGCCCAGGCCTGCAGTGCGTCGTTGACCGCCAACATGGCGGCAACGATCGCCTGGCGCAGACGCGCATCGGTGACGGTGCCATCCAGGCGCATGCTGGCCCGCACATCTGCCGGTGCAATCGCCGGCCAGAACGGCGCATTGGCGATCGCATCAGGCGTGGCGCTGGTGGTGCCGGTGGCCGTGAATCCGCTCATGGATGGCTCGGAAGAGATCGCCGGTGGTCGGGGCGTCACCGCAGCGAGGTGCGTGCTGTGGATCAGCCCCGAGCCGGCGAGGGTTGCGGGGACGCTCGGTTATGCGCTGGTGCCGGAAGGCTCAGCGCTGAACTTCTTCAGGAGCCGCTCGGCGCGCTCCAGATCTTTCTTGCCGCCGCAGCTGCCGTGCAGTGCGATGGCGCGCTGCAGGTCGGCGACAGCCGCCGCCACGATCGGCTGCGCCTGGTCGGCCGGCGTCTCGTCGGCCATACCCGCCAGGCAGGCGCGGGCCAGCGCCAGGTGCAGCTTGGCGCGCACCTCGTCGGGCATGTCCTGCTCGGCCGTCAGCGCGGCGGTGTCGGCTAGCACGGCCGCATCGAACGGCTGGCCGGTCTTCTGCGCCGACAGCGCCGCTTCGGCAATCTCTTCGGCCAGCACGCAGCCCACCGTGCGGGAGAAGCGGTCGGGCATCTGCAGGTTGTGCTTGAGCACATAGGCGCCCAGCTCCAGCGCGCCGGCATAGTCGCCGGCATCAATGCGCCACACCATGCACGTCATGACGATCTCGTCCTGTGCGCCCTGGCCGCCGGCCAGCACGCCGGCCAGATACGGCACGTAGGTCGGCAACAGCTGCACCTTGAGCGCCGCCTTGCCCTGGGTGGACTGGATCTGCTTCAGCCGCAGGCGATCGCTTTGCAGCTGCGCCATGTGCTGCTCGTAGGCCGTTGCACCGGCCATCAGCTGGTGCGGGGCGCGCTGGGCCGCTTCCAGCTCGGCGAGCACGCGGCTGTGGTGACGCTTGGCGGGACTGTCGGCCATGGCTTAGGCCTCGATCTCGATGTGCTCGACCACGCAGCCCAGGCCGTAGTCCTCGACCACGTAGGCATCGTTGGAGGACTCGTAATTCTCGACGCGATCGCGCGCGGGCACTTCCTGGATGTAGCGGCGACGGCCGCCGGTCTGGTAATAGATCGACAGGTTCGCCAGCGAAGTGACCATCAACGCGCCGTCCGGCAGGTACGGCACCTCGGCCACCTGCAAGCCGCCCACACGGCGCTGGCTCAAGATCAGATCGGTGGCGATCTTCTCGCTGGCCGGCTGGTCCTTGTTGACCATCGGGAAATACTTGTCGTGCATCAGGTCGCGGCCCAGCACGACCACCAGACTCGGATCCTTGCGGTGCCACGGGTCGAGCAGGTTACTCACCACATCGAACACCAGCGCATCGAGGTTGCCGTAGTCGGCGCCAGCTGCACCGCCGATGACCACCTTGCCGGCGGCCTTGCCGCTCGCCAGCACGCGCTGGGCCGCGTTGGTGCGGTACTGCTGCAGCCAGCCGATATTGACGTCTTCCAGCAGCGGGAACGCGGCGCGGTCGGTATCGGCAGCGGCGTGCGTGCCGTTGAAGCCGATCTGCAAACGGTCCAGCGCCTGGCGCTTGACGATCGCATCGCGCAGGCGTGCCTGGAAGTCCGGGAACTTGGCCCAGGTATCGAGCAACGCATACGGGATGGCGGTGTCGAAGTCGGTCTTCTTGGCGAGGTACTCGTTCTTGTCGAGCGCGGCGACATTGCGCGGGGTGCGCGTCTTGCCGGCGCCGGTGTCGGTGCGGCTGGCGATGCTGCCGGTGACGCCGATGCCCACCTTCTGGCCGGACAACTCGTCCACCGGGATGATGTTGACCTTGGACAGGAACTCGCTGGATTCCTGCATGCGCGATTCCAGCTTCTGCTGCACGGTCGGTTCGACGGCGAACGAGTGGAAAACGGAGGTGATGCCGTTGAGCTTGGCGATCTGCTCGGCGAACTGGTTGAACTGCAGGCGGGTGGCGTTTTGCATGGTGGCTCCGAAGGTGGGGCGCTGGCGGCGTGTGTGGTGTGTGGGATCAGCAGTCGGTCAGCACGGCCGCGCCGCCGCCGGTGACCACCGGGCGTGTGGGCTGCGAGGGGTCGGCCTGCTGCGACAGCAACTCGCGCAGCTGCGCCAGGTCGTTCGCCAGCTGTTCGTGCTTGGTCTTCTGCGCGGCGTGTTCGGCCTGCAGGCCGGCGAACCGTTCGTCCTGGCCACGCACGTGCTCGGCGATCTCTTCGACACCCTGGCCGAGGTCGGCGAACTGCTGGGCAGTGATGTTGGTTGCGTCCTCGCTCCTGAGCGCGGTGCGAATCCGGCTAAGCAAGTTGGCGACCGAGCCTTCGCTGACCTCGCTGAATTCCAGCGTGGTTTCTTCGGCGACGGTGAACAGGTTGCCGGGTGATTGCTTGCGATCGGCCAGCGGATTGGCATCCGGGTGTTGGCTGGCAAAGATCAGCATCGAGGTACCCAAGCTCGCGGGCGAATCAGTGACGGCCAAGCCGACCAGATACGCCTTGCCGGTGTTGGCGAATTTCTCCTGCACCTCGATGCTGGTGTAGAGCTTCTGCTTGGACTTGTTGATGGTGATCAGATCGGCGGTCGGCTCGATCTGTGCGAACAGCGCCAGACGCTTGCTGCCATCGATCTCGACCTCTTCGGCTTTGACGGCTGTGACATCGCCATACGCACGGAAGGGCGAGTCCGGCAGCAAGCTGCGCATGTGCTCGATCCAGATGCGCGCACCGTAGGTCTCGCGGTTGTAGGTGGCGGCCATGTCGTCAATCCAGCTGCGTTGGATCGTGCGGCCGTCGGTGGTGGCGCCTTCGACGGCCACGCGGAACCAGTTGGAACGGAACTTCTTGGTCTTGCCCGACATGGGTGTCCTCTGCGCTGGATGCGTTTGCGATGACCCATGGTCAAACGCGACACACAGCGCAGCAACAAAACCACCGTGTAAACAAGGTGGTTACGCGTCGCTCAACTGTCGGGATTAAGAGGTGGGTTGCACCCTGGTCGGCATGCAAAGCGTTGCCACCCAGCTCCCGATGGACACCCGCAGACAGGCCAAGTTCCTGTACTGGATGGGATGGCGCGTGACCGAAATTGCGCAGGCCATCGGCGAGAACACGAAGACTGTACACAGCTGGAAGTCGCGTGACGAGTGGGATCGCGCAGACAACGTGGAGCGCATCGGTGGTGCACTGGAAGCGCGCCTTGTCGTGCTGATCATGAAACCGGAAAAATCCGGTGGCGACTTCAAAGAAATTGATCTGCTGCATCGGCAGTTGGAGCGCCAGGCGCGCATCCAGCGCTACCAAGGCGGCGGCAACGAAGCCGACTTGAATCCGGCCGTGGCTAATCGCAACGCCGCGCCGAAAAAGAAGCCCAAGCGCAACGACTTCACTGAGGAACAGGTCGAGCAGCTGACCACGGCATTCATCGACGGCTGCTTCGACTATCAGCGCGATTGGTACCGGGCCAGCAACGAGCGTACCCGCGTCATCCTGAAGTCGCGTCAGATCGGTGCGACGTTTTACTTCGCCCGTGAGGCGCTGATCGATGCGCTCACCACCGGGCGCAATCAGATATTCCTTAGCGCATCCAAGGCACAGGCGCATCTGTTCCGTGGCTACATGCAGCAGTTCGTGCGCGAGACGATCAACGAGACGCTTTCCGGCGGCGACAGCATCGTGTTTCCCAACGGCGCCGAGCTGTTCTTCCTGGGAACCAATGCGCGCACCGCGCAGGGTTACCACGGCAATTTCTACTTCGACGAGTTCTTCTGGACCTATGGGTTCAACGAATTGAACAAGGTCGCCAGCGGCATGGCGATGCACAAGAAGTGGCGCAAGACCTATTTCAGCACGCCATCCAGCATGGCCCATGAGGCCTACACCTTCTGGACCGGCGAGCGCCGCAACAAGGGCAAACCGGCCGCACAGCGCATCCAGATCGATGTCTCGCACGATGCATTGGCCGGCGGCCGGCGTTGTCAGGACCGCGCCTGGCGGCAAATCGTCAACATCCTCGACGCGCAGCGCCGTGGCTGCGACCTGTTCGATATCGACGAGCTGCGCGAGGAATACAGCCCGGACGCGTTCGCCAACCTGTTGATGTGCGACTTCGTCGACGACGGCGCCAGCATCTTCTCGCTGGCGATGCTGCAGCCGTGCATGGTCGACAGCTGGGTCGAGTGGGGCCAGGACTACAAACCGTTCGCCGTGCGCCCCTATGGCGATCGCGCCGTGTGGATCGGCTACGACCCCGCCGAGACGGGAGATACCGCCGGACTGGTTGTGTTGGCACCACCGCAGCAGCCCGGCGGCAAGTTCCGGCTGTTGGAGCGGATCCAGTTCCGGGGCATGGACTTTGCCAAGCAGGCAGCCGAGATCGAGCGCATCACGCGCCGCTACTGGGTGACCTACATCGGCATCGACACCACCGGCATGGGCAGCGGTGTGGCGCAGTTGGTGAAGCAGTTCTTCCCGAATCTGGTCACCTTCAGCTACTCGCCTGAAGTGAAGACACGCCTGGTGCTCAAGGCGTTCGACGTGATCCACAACGGGCGGCTGGAGTTCGACGCCGGCTGGACCGACGTGGCGCAGTCGTTGATGGCCATCCGCAAGACCATGACGGCCAGTGGCCGGCAGTCCACCTTCAGCGCTGGCCGCTCGGAAGAGACCGGCCACGCGGACCTGGCGTGGGCACTGTTCCACGCGCTGCAGAACGAACCGCTGGAAGGGCGCACCGCGCGCAACTCCGGCTTCATGGAGATCTCTTGATGTTGACCGACCAGCTGCCCGCCACCGCGCCTGCAGCGCCAGCCGTGCCCGCACGCACCGAGGCGTTCACCTTTGGCGACCCGACGCCGGTGCTCGATGGGCGCGGCGTGCTGGACTATCTGGAGTGCTGGCAGAACGGGCGCTGGTACGAGCCGCCGGTGGCGCTGGATGGCCTGTCCAAGACCACGCGCAGCAATCCCTTCCTGCAGTCCGGGCTGATCTTCAAGCGCAACATGCTGGCGCGCACCTTCAAGCCGCATCGGCTCCTGACGCGTGAGGCCTTCGAGCAGCTGTCGCTGGATTGGATCACCCTGGGCAATGGCTACCTCGAGCGCCGCCGCAACCGCATGGGCGGTGCGCTGTCGCTGGCTGCGCCGTTGTCCAAGTACATGCGGCGCGGTATCACCGAGGGCGAGTACTTCCAGGTGCGCACCTGGCACGACGAGCACGTGTTCGAGCCGGGCAGCGTGTTCCAGCTGCGCGAAGCCGATGTCGATCAAGAACTCTACGGCCTGCCTGAGTGGATGCCGGCGATGCAGTCGGCGCTGCTCAACGAATCGGCCACGCTGTTTCGCCGCAAGTATTACAACAACGGCTCGCATGCCGGTTTCATCCTGTACCTGACCGACCCGCAGCAGAGCCAGGAAGACGTCGATGCGCTGCGCACCGCCATGAAGGGCGCCAAGGGGCCGGGCAACTTCCGCAACCTGTTCCTGTATTCGCCCGGCGGCAACAAGGATGGGCTGAAGCTCATCCCGGTCAGCGAAGTGGCGGCCAAGGACGAGTTCAGCGGCATCAAAGGCATCACCCGCGACGACATGCTCGCCGCGCTGCGCATCCCACCGCAACTCATGGGCATCGTGCCGCAGAACGCAGGCGGCTTCGGATCGATCCGTGAGGCCGCTGCCGTGTGGGCCGCCAACGAGCTGGAGCCGCTGCAGGCGCGCATGCTGAAGATCAACGACTGGGTGGGCGATGAGGTGATCTCGTTCACCCAGTACGCGCCGCCAGCGACCGCGTAATCCTTTCCCACCGCAAGACCACGCAATGCTCAAGAACCTCCGTTGTGGCGAATGCGCCCGCCTGCTGTGCAAGGCCGGCGCCTTCGATGAAATCCAGATCAAGTGCCCACGCTGCGGCACGCTCAATCACCTGAAGGCCGAGAGCCTCACCTCCGATCGCCGCGAGCGAATCCAAGAAGGCTCTCACCATGAAAAACCAGCTCCTGCAGGGCGACGCCCTGACCATCCTGCCCACGCTCGAAGCGAATTCGTTCGACGCACTGATCACTGATCCGCCGTATGCGAGTGGCGGCCTGACCGCCGCTGCCCGTGCCCGGCCGCCATCGACCAAGTACTGCCGAGATGGCGGGCACGCTGACTTCGTTGGCGACGAGCGCGACCAGCGTGGCCACCTGGCGTGGATGCAGCTGTGGCTATCGGAGTGCGCGCGTCTTTTGAAGGAGGGAGCGCCGGTGCTGCTGTTTACCGACTGGCGGCAGCTGCCGCTTACGACCGACGCGCTGCAGGCGGCCGGCTTCAAATGGCGCGGCGTTGCCGTCTGGGACAAGACGGAGGGCGTGCGTCCGCAGCTGGGGCGGTTCCGCAACCAGGCCGAATACATTGTGTGGGGTAGCAAGGGCGGCATGCCGTTGGATCGCCGCGCGCCGGTGCTGCCGGGCGTGGTGCGGACACCGGTGCTCAAGGCTGACAAGCATCACCTGACCGGCAAGCCCACCGAATTGATGCGCAGCCTGGTGCGGATCTGTGAAGCGGGCGGCCGGATCCTGGATCCGTTCGCAGGCAGCGGCACGACGCTTGTGGCGGCGGAGCTGGAGGGCTACCGCTGGACCGGTGTGGAGATGACGCAGCACTACGCCGACGTCGCGCGCGCGCGCGTTGCTGCTCTGTGAGTGTGATGGGGCGGGGGGACCCGCCCTAATCATTTTGTGGTGATAACTCGCGGAGCGAAAGCGTTGTCAGCTCAGCAGCGACGTGTCAGTAACATCCAATAAGCCTACGTGCGCCATGCGTGCTTCAACCTGGTGGGCACGCTTGAGATGGGCCGGATTGTTGAGGTCGAAGCATTCATCAACGGCCACGATGACGGTCCCTTTGGTGCCGACCGGGATTAGGGCGGCTGCTTCCGGGATGTGTTTTGCTTCAACCATGTGCGGGACAAAACCCATCCAGCCGAGCCAGCGGCGGTGCGGAAATAATTGGTTCTCGCCCATGTAGATTTTTATCTCTTTACCAGATTGTGGGCGTGTGCTTACATCCGTTCCGCTGAATATTATGGACTCGGTCTGCGCAATAGCTTTTATGCTACTCCGGAATATCTCACTGGCCCCCGCCTCGCCGTATGCATTGATCGGGTCGTAAATCTCGAACGTGATATAACCCTGGCCTGGCTCGAAGGTGAGTAAGGCCCTGCCGGGCTTGAGCCACTCCTTATCATTCGAAGCGGTGCTTAGTACGGCGCGGAAGCCTCCTGCGTAGTCCTGCGAATTATTTTGTGCTGCATCTGCTAGAAATGCAGATTTATCTTCTAGCGATATTGTTGCGCCGCCTTTTGTATTTGCCAGCGAAAACCAATTTTCTAGAGAGGGATGTACGGAGGAAATTGATTTCGTAAGTGCAGTCAGGCGGGCATAACCATCGTCCTCCCCGATCGCCTCCTCGGCAATAGTTGCATCGATAGTTGCCTGAATCATCAAGTTGGTCATGGCGTATATCTGCAAATGGTAGCGTCAGTCCGAAAGGCGCGAGTCGCAGCTAAGTAGCAGGTTTTGTATTTGAAATGCCATTGGAGTTTAGCCGGAGAACCAGCTTCTGTTACTTTGCTGCGCTGGCGGTTCTTCTGGTCAATCCAGCCGCCAATTATTTTTTTTCTTACGAATGGCCAGCGAGGTAGTGCGCTTTCCGTAAAAAATTGAGCGTACTCAGCTTTTGCTTCTACGACAGTGCACTGTCCTCGCCAGAACCCATCAAAGCCAAAACCGCCATAGTTCCACTCTGAAATGGTAATTTGATTTTTCCCTCCCAACACACGCAAGCGCGTGCGATCCAGCGTAGAGCCGCCATAGGTGTAGACAAACCGCTCTGGCGCTGCGCTCATGTTGGCAATTTGTAATTGATAATCAAAATTATCGTACTGATTAATGTTGATCGTATAGTTGGCCGGCGTCATCACCCCTTGTGCCAGTTTGCAGCTATTGCACTGATTCTGGTTGCTGGTCTGCGAGCAGTCTGCCTCGCGGGCTTCCACGCGTGGTTCGGCTTTTGTATCTGGCTTCACGCCCAAGGCGTCTTTGAGCTTGTTCCAGACCTGGCCGACCGTGGGGCCGCCCAGCGGGTCTGTTTGTGATGGGTCCCAGCCACCGGGGCGGGTGAT